>JAHFOZ010000530.1 GCA_023261405.1 Planctomycetota bacterium | reverse complement strand
GTCCTTGTAGTAGTCGAGGTGGTCCTCCTCGATGTTGGTGATCACGGCGCAGGCGGGGGAGAGGTTGAGAAAGGAGCGGTCGAACTCGCAGGCCTCGACCACGAGGTGCTTCCCCGCCCCGGCCGCGGCGTTCGAGCCCAGCTGCGGGATGACGCCGCCGCAGACGAACGACGGCTCAAACCCGGCGCGCGCGAGGATGAAGGCGATCATCGCCGTGGTCGTGGTCTTTCCGTGGCAGCCCGCCACGCTGATCGTGGCCTTGGTCTCGGTGAGCTGCCCGAGCATCTCGGCGTACTTGATGACGGGGGTGCCGCGCTTCAGGGCCTCGGCGACCTCGGGATTGTCGTCGCGCACGGCCGCGGAGCGGACCACCAGCCCGGCACCCGCCGGCACGTTCGAGGCTGCGTGCCCGAGGAGGGCGCCCGGCACGTCGCAGGGGTTGAGGTCGGATCCGGTGACCTCGTCGCCGCGGGCCCTCAGGATCTTCGCCAGCCCGCTCATTCCGATGCCGCCGACGCCGACAAAATGGACCTTCATCGGACCAAGAATTCCCCCAGGTCGTCCAGGATGGCCCGCGCCGCACGGGGGCGGGCGAAAGGCTTCAGATGCTTCCGCATATTATCGAACATCGCATCCCCGGACACAAGCTTCCGCAGCAGGGGCGCCAGGCCGCCGGCGAGGCAATCCGCCTCCTCCATGAGGACCGCCCCACCCGCACGCGCCACGGCCCGAGCATTCTCGCGCTGGTGGTCGCCCGAGGAGCGCGGGATGGGGACGAGGACCGAGGGGACCTCGAAGGCGGAGATCTCGGCGATGGCCATCGCCCCCGCCCTCGACACGAGGAGGTCGGCGGCCGAATAGAGCGCGTCCATTTCGGACACGAACTCGAGGACGGCGGCGCGGGCCCCCTTCTCGCGGTAGGCGGCCCGAACGGCCTCGACTTTGCCCGCCCCCGTGACATGGATGATCTGGATCTTCGACGCGGTGCCGTCCAGGCCGGCCAGGGCGCCATGGTTGAGCGCGTCCGCCCCCTGGCTCCCGCCCACGACGACGAGCGTGGGGCGGTCCGCCTCGAGGCCGAAGCGGCGCAGCGCCCGGGGGCGGGGCATGCGCCGGAGGTGGGCGCGGATCGGGCTGCCGGTCGCCACGACCCTGGAGCCGCAGCCGGGGAAGGCGGAGCGGGCGGAGTCCCACTGCACGTAGATGCGCCCGGCGGCGGGGGCCAGGAAGCGGTTGGCCTTCCCGGGCCTCGCGTTCTGTTCGAGGAGCACGAAGGGCACGCCCATCGCCCGCGCGGCGAGGGCGGGCGGGACGGTGCCGTAGCCCCCGACCCCGACGAGCACGTGGGGGCGGAAGCGGCGGATGCAGCGGGCGGCGGCGAGGATGGCCTTCCCCAAGGGCCCCAGGAAACCGGTGAAGCCCCTCCAGCGCGGCGAGGGGAGCGCCTCGAAGGGGATGCCTTCCCTGGAGAGTTGCGCCGCATCGAAAGGCCGGGAGGTGCAGAGCCAGAAGACCTGGGCGTCTACGGCGTGCTGGGCGAGGGCGATGCCGGGGAAGACATGGCCGCCGCTGCCGCCGCCGGCGAACAGGATGCGCGTTCCCCCTCGGGGCATTTTCCCCTCTCCGCGGCCTCGGCGATGTTCACCAGCATCCCCACGCCCGCCATCGTGAAAAGGAGGGAGGACCCTCCTGCGCTCACGAAGGGGAGCGGGATGCCTTTGGTGGGCATCGAGGCCGTCACCACGGCCACATTGATCGCCGCCTGGAGGATTATATACGTGGTGAGGGCAAACGACAACAGGAAGCCGAAACGGTCGGTGCAGCGCCGCATGATGCGGTAGCCCACGAGACCGAGGGCCATGTACAGGAGCAGCACCGCCGCGGCGCCCAGGAAACCGAGTTCCTCGCCCAGCACGGGGAAGATGAAGTCGGAGTGGGCCTCGGGGAGGAAGTAGAGCTTGGCGCTGCCCTTCCCCAGGCCCGCGCCGGTCCAATTCCCGGAGCCCAGCGCCAGAAGCGACTGCGTGATCTGGTGGCCCGCACCGAGAGGGTCGCGCTCCGGGTGGAGGAAGGTCTCGAAGCGCGTCATGACATGCTCCGTGTGGGTCAGGGCATACCAGGCCAGCGCCGCGCCCGCCACGGCGCAGGTCGGAAGGACGTGCACCCAGCGGACACCGGCCACGAGGAGCATGGATCCCATGACGATTGCGATAAAGAGCGCGGTCCCCACGTCCGGCTCCACCAGGATGAGGCCGCAGACCAGGGCCAGGAGGGCGAAGGCGGGAACCAGCCCCTTGAAGAAGCGCTTCATGCGATCGGGTTCCGCGGCCGCGAAGGCGGCCAGGAACACCGCCAGCGCGATCTTGGCCATCTCCGAGGGCTGGAAGAACCAGCCTCCCGCACGGACCCAGCGGCGGGCATGGTTGATCTCCGCCCCCACTCCCTGCACGAAGACCAGGCCCAGGAAGAGGACCGTCCCGAGGAGCAGGGGCCAGCGCCAGCGCGCCCACTTCTCGTAGGAAACGCGCGAGGTGGCGACCAGAGCGACGATGCCCAGGGCGCTCCAGAGGAGCTGCTTCTTGAGGAAGTGCGTCCCGTCCTGGTGCCGCGGGGAGCGTTCGGCCGTGACCCCCGTGGCGGAGTAGAGCATGACGAGGCCCACGGCCACGAGGGTGAGGACGAGCACGACCAGAACGACAGAGTTGCGCGACATGGTTTCCCCGGGCAATTCGCCATAATTCATTCGACCTCCCGGGAAGGAAAACTTTGCTGAAACCGCCTCCCTCGGGTTCAATAGGGCAGATAGAGCATGAACCGCGACGACCTTTTCATCGACTTGGCGCTCCGGACGAGGCTGCTCACGCCTTCCCAGATCGAGGAATGCCAGAAGCTACGCTCGCTCCTCGGGGAGAATGCGTTCCAGCTCTCCCTTCCCGAGGTCGTGATCCGGAAGGAACTCCTCAGCCCGGACCAGTTGCGATTGATCAACGTGTCGATCCGGTACGAGGAGACCCGGGCGGAAGACCTCGAGCTGGGCATGTTCGTCGTGCTGAAGGGCTTCCTTCCCCGGGACAAGATGGACGACTGCCTGGCCGCCCAGGAGGCCCCCTACAAGGAAGGGCGCCATTTCCCCCGCCTGCAAGACCTCCTGGTGCAGAGGAATCTCCTCACCCCCCAGCAGGTCCACGTGATCCTCCGCGCCCGTGAGCAGCTGGACACCCGGGCGGTCCAGACGGGCGAGCGCCCGGGCTCGTCCGCGCGCATCGCGATCGTCCAGCCCGCCCTTCCGCCGCCCCCGCCACCCCCCCCGCCCTCGAAACCCTCCGCCGACCCCAAAACCCTCCAGGCCGGCGTGCAGCTGACCGGCCTCAAGGCCGTTCCGCGGCGCTCGCGGCTCAAGGATGCCGCGGGAGCCGACCTGGCCGTCATGATCCTCGACCTGGA
>JAHFOZ010000529.1 GCA_023261405.1 Planctomycetota bacterium | reverse complement strand
ACCGCCAGAAGAAGCAGGCCGCCGAGAAAGTCGCCGCCGCGGCCGCCAAGCCGGCCGTCCCGAAGCCCGATGAGGCCGGGAAGAAGGACGCGGCCGGACCCCAGTCGGAGAAGAAGTAGATGGGCCAGAAGGTCAATCCGATCGCGTTCCGGATGGGCGTCACCGAGGGGTGGCGTTCCCGGTGGTATGCCAACAAGAAGAACTACGGCGACTGGCTCGTCGAGGACTTCAGGATCCGGAGCTTCGTCTTCAAGGAGTACAAGTTCGCCGGGGTCGCCCGGGTCGACATCGAGCGCATCGGCGACAAGGTACGGATCAGCATCTTCGCCGCCCGCCCCGGCCTCCTGATCGGGAAGCGCGGAGCCAAGGTCGACAAGATGAGCGAGGACGTCGGCGGCCTGGTCCGCCGCGCGGTCGACGTGGACGTCAAGGAGTTGCAGTCCCCCGAGTTGAACGCGGTCATCGTGTGCGAGGCGATCGCCGAGCAGCTCGCAAGGCGGTCTCCCTACCGGCGCACGATGCGTCGTCACGCCGAGATGGTGATGGACCTCGGGGCCAAGGGGATCAAGCTGCTGTGCAAGGGCCGCCTGGGCGGCGCGGAGATCGCGCGGTCCGAGCGGCTGGTGATGGGCCGCATCCCCCTCAACACGCTGCGGGCCGACATCGACTACGGCACGGCCACCGCGATCCTGAGCAAGGGGACGATCGGCGTGAAGTGCTGGGTTTACAAGGGCGACAAGTTCGAGGAGAAGAAGGTCCGGACGCCCACCGCCCCCGTGCAGGCGTAGCGTCCCCCGCGTGCAACCATGATGATGCCCAAGCGCGTCAAGTTCCGGAAAAGCCAGCGCGGGACCATGAAGGGGCCCGCCACCCGTGGCAACCGGGTGAGTTTCGGCGATTTCGGCCTCATGTCCATGGAGCAGGGGTGGCTCTCCGCGAAGGAGATCGAGGCCGGACGCGTGGCCGCCGCGCACGCCATGGGGACGGAGGGCCGGCTCTACATCCGGGTCTTCCCCCACAAGTCGGTCAGCGGCAAGCCCGCCGAGGTCCGCATGGGCCAGGGCAAGGGCGAGCCGGAGTACTATGCCGCCGTGGTCCACCCGGGGACCGTCCTCTACGAGGTGGCGGGGGTCAGCGAGGAATTCGCGCGCAAGGTCTTCAACAACATGGCCCACAAGATGTCGCTGCGGTGTAAGATGGTGGTGAGGCGACATGCCTAAGGGGAAGAATTTCGCGGAGATGCCCAACGACGAGCTCCTCAAGGAGCTGGACACGCTCGTCCAGGGCCTGTTCAAGCTGCGTTTTCGCAAGGTCACCGATGTGGTGGAAAACCCGTCCGCGTTCAAGCAGCACCGGCGGGATATCGCGCGCATCAAGACGCTGCTCCGTGCCCGTGAGCTCAAAGCCGCAAAAGAATAGCAAGCCCGAGAAGAGGCCGGCCGAGCCCCCCCTCAAGGGCGGGCTGGGCAAGGCCGAGCTCTCGGAGTACAAGGCGCTCCTGACCCGCCGCAAGAAGATCCTGGAGGGCGACGTCAAGGGGCTCGAGGACGAGGCGTGCAAGAAGGGGGCGGACGCCGCGGGCGACCTCTCCACGCTCCCAATGCACCTGGCCGACATCGGCACCGACAGCTTCGAGCAGGAGATCTCGCTCGGCCTCATGGAGAACGAGAGCGACGAGATCCACGAGATCGAAGAGGCGCTCGACCGGATCAAGGACGGCTCCTTCGGGATGTGCGAAAACTGCAAGAAGAAGGTCCCCAAGGAACGTCTCAAGGCGATCCCCTACACCCGCCTCTGCGTGAATTGCAAGATGAAGGAAGAGGGCGTATAATCGCCCTCATGGCGCGCCACACCGGCCTGTTCTTCTGCGTCGCTCTCCTCGGGGCCGGCCTCGATCTGCTCACCAAGCATCTGGCGTTCAAGCACATCAGCGGCACCTTCGAGGAAGTTCCCGTGATCGAGGGGTTCTTCCACATCGGACGCACGGTCAACCCCGGAATCATTTTCGGGGGCTGGGGAAACGCACCCATGCTCTGGCTGGTGGTTTCCGTGGTCGCCGTCCCCGCCATCCTCTGGATCTTCTGGTCCGTCCGGAAACCCAAGCGGATCCTGACGATCTGCCTCGGCATGATCCTGGCGGGGACGATCGGGAACATGTACGACCGGGTCTTCACCGGCGCACATGCCGTGCGGGACTTCATCAAGTTCTTCTACGTCAGCGCCGAGGGGGTGCCGAAGATCTGGCCCCTGTTCAACCTGGCGGACTCCTTCATCTGCGTGGGCGTCTTCCTGCTCTCGTTCGAGATGCTGTTCTTCGATGAACGCGCGAGGCGGAGGGAGCCCCACGCGCCCCCGGCCCCGCCCCCCTCCACCGCCGCGCCTCTGGCGGCGCCGGGGACCGTGGTCGAGGGGAAGTGACGGGCCGCCCCTTGAGCGCAGACCTTTCCGTCACCCTCGGTTCCCTGGCGCTCCCCAACCCGGTGATGGTGGCGTCCGGCACGTTTGGCGCGCTGATGGACCGGGTGCTCGACGTGCATCGCCTCGGCGCGGTGGTCGAGAAGACCATCACGATGGATCCCCGGAAGGGTAACCCGCATCCCCGGGTGTGGGAGACGCCGAGCGGGATGCTCAATTCGATCGGCCTGGACGGTCCGGGCCTCGAGGGATGGATCAAGAAGCGCTGGCCGGCCGTGCAGGAGTATCGCTGCAAGGTGATCCTGAGCGTCTCCGGGAGGACGGTGGAGGAATTCGGCGAGCTCGTCCGGAGGCTCGATCAGCTCCCGCGCGTGGATGCCTTCGAGCTGAACATCTCCTGCCCCAACGTTTCGCACGGCATGGATCTGGCCACCGACCCGGCGATGACCGAGAAGGTGGTGCGCGTTTCGAAGGCCGCAACCCGTCGCCCCGTCTTTGCGAAGCTCACGCCCAACGTCACGGACATCGTGGCCGTGGCCCGCGCCGCCGTGGAAGGCGGGGCGGACGGAATCTCCGCCGTCAACACGCTTCGCGGGATGGCGGTCGACTGGCGGAAGCGGGCGCCCGCGATCGGGGCCGTCACCGGCGGGCTCTCCGGGCCGGCCCTCAAGCCCGTGGCGCTCCGCATGGTGTGGGAGATCTGCTCGGCCCTTCCGAAGGTCCCCGTGATCGGGATCGGCGGCATCTCCACGGCGGACGACGTGCTCGAATTCATGGTGGCGGGCGCGAGCGCCGTCCAGATCGGCACCGCCAGCTTCGTGAACGCCCAGGCCGCCACCCAGATCATCGACGCCCTGCCGGGGAAGCTCGAGGCTGCGGGGGTGTCCCGCATCCGCGACCTCATCGGGACGATCACGGCGAAGGCGCAGAAGCCCTCGAGCTAGAAGGGCCCAGCCCAATTCGTGCTTTAAAGCACGATTTCGCCTCCGAGAGGGGCGGCGCGGCTTGCAACCCTGCCCGCGATCCGTATA
>JAHFOZ010000528.1 GCA_023261405.1 Planctomycetota bacterium | reverse complement strand
GGAACTGCCCGATCAGGGTATGCGCTTCGGGCGAGACGCGGGTGAACATCACGCCCACCTTCTCGGTCGCGGGATGATCCTCCCCCTGGTAGACGTGGGCGATGCGCCCCTGCGCCTCCAGCACGATGTCCTTGCGGATCGAGAGGACGAAGTCGAGCACGTGGGATTCCTGGAAGCGCTTGGCGTGCTTGGCGAAGAGGCAGAGGGGGTGGACGGTGCCCTGCTCGTATCCGGTGCAGATGTCGCAGCGGACGAACTCGAAGGAGAGACCGCGGAGGGAGATGTCGGTGACGCGCGTCTTGTAAAGCGGGGCGAGGCCCGCCAGCCCGGGCTCACACCAGGAGAGTGACCAGCCCGCCGTGCGTCGCCGCGAATCACGCCGGTCCGAGGAAGCCGCCGCGGGCAGGGTGGACGAGGTCTTGCCCTTCCGCTCACCCAGCGCCTTGCGCACTTTGGCCAGGATCGTGTCCTTGGTGAAGGGCTTGATGATGTAGTCCTCGGCGCCCGCCTTGATGGCGGCCACGAGATCCTCTTTCCGGTTCTTGGCGCTGCAGATGAGGATCGGGACCTGCCTGAGCCCGGGGTCCTCCTTGATGAGCTTGCATGCCCCGAAGCCGTCCAGGAAGGGCATCATGATGTCCATGAGAATGAGGTCGGGCGTGCGTCCCCGCGCCGCCTCCACGGCCTCGCGGCCGTTGCGCGCCTCAAAGGTGTCGTAGCCGGCGTTCTGGAGGAAGAGACAGATGATCTTCCTCAGGTTGTTGTCGTCGTCGGCGACCAGGACGACGGGTTTCCCCATGGCAGGGGTTCCATCTTTAACTAACGGCGTGGGGATGTCAAGAGTGTCTCCGCCGGCGGCGCGGCCGAGCCCGACCACGCGGGGCAGGTGGAAGGGCTTCGTCAGACCGGCACGGCCATGGGTCTTCGGGGTCTTCCTCACAGGTCGATCGCCGCCCCCGTGTGGGGACAGTCCTGGCGGGCGAGGGCGGCGGCGAGTTCCGCGACATGGTCGGCTTTGAGAAGGCGGGGCTGGCCGAGCGACGCGAGGAGGAGCCTCATGACCTCGGACTCCGGCCGTCCCGTGACCTTCGAGATCTTCCCGACGTTTTGCCGGGTCATGGGCGTGTCCACGTATCCCGGGCAGACGGCGTTCACCCGGATTCCCTTGCCGGACAGTTCCAGGGCAAGGCTCGCATTGAAGCCCAGGAGCGCGTGCTTCGCGGCGCAATAGGCGGTGATATAGGGGACCGCGCGTTTTCCGGCGAGGGAGGCGATGTTCACGATCCGGCCGTAGTTCCGCCGGATCATGCCTGGCACGAAGGCGCGGGTGACGAGGAAGGCGCTCGTGAGGTTGGCGTCGAGGATGCGCCGCCAGAGGGCGAACGAGGTCTTCACGAAGGGCGCGCCCTCGGCGTGGCCGGCGTTGTTCACGAGGATGTCCACGGGGCCGATTTTCCGGGCGAGCCGGTCCACCTGGGAGGCGACGGTCACGTCGCACCTCTCGCAGGAGGCCCCGCATTCGGCCGCAACTCCCTGGATCTCGGAAAGCGTGCGGGAGACGACCCAGACCTGCGCGCCCTCGCGGGCGAGGCGGCGGGCGATGGCGGCCCCGATGCCGCGGCCCCCGCCGGTGACGAGCGCGGTCCTGCCTTTCATGCGGGCAGCTCCGTTGAACGGGCGCACGGAGGAAGATTATAGGAAACACGCGACGAATCCGGCCGGAAGATTTATGCTTCATCGCATGCCGCGGGTGACGACGGAGGTGGCGGAGGTCCGGCGCGAGAGCGCGGAGGCGGTGACCCTGCGCCTCGACCTCGGCGGGCAGGCGTTTTCCTACCGGCCGGGGCAATACGTGATCATCGACCCGCACCAGTTCGGCGCGCTGGCGGCCGCGCTCCATGCGCGGGAGGCGGAGCGGGGAAAGCCGGAGGGCCCGGGATATTACGCGCTGTCCTCGGACGGCCTCACGCCTTCGTCGCTCGAGATCACGGTCAAGGCGAAGCGCGATGGGGCTTCGCGGTCCCCGCTGCCAGGCTGGCTGGCGGGCGGGATCGGGGCAGGGGAGAGGGTGGTCCTGGAAGGGCCGGGGGGGCGATACGCGCTCCCGGAAGATCCTCCCGCGGGGGTGACCGGCTTCCTTCACCTGTGCGCGGGGAGCGGCGTGTCGCCCAATCGAGGAATGATTCGTCATGCGCTGGGGCGGGGCTGGCCGCAGCGGCACCTGCTGATCGTCCAGGACCGGGCCGAAGGGGACGCCCTCTTCGGGGCCGAGTGGGAGGCCCTCTGGGGCCGGCATCCCGACCGCTTCCGCCTGCGAAGCGTCTTCTCGCGGGCTGGCACGGGGGAATACATGGGGGAGGATCTCGTGCGCGGCGAGATGGCGGGCTGGCTCGAGGCCGCCGCCACGATGGCGTTCCTGTGCGGTCCCAACCTTTTCCGCAGCGGCCGGCCGGGCTTCTGCGAGCGGATGGCGGCGGTCGCGGGGGCGCTCGGGATCGCCCCGGGGCGCGTGCTGAGTCCGGCCTGATGGCGGAGCCGTGGTGCTATAATAGGTCAGTCCGATGATGCGCAACGCGTGGCTGCTGGGGTCGGGGTGCCTGTGGGCGGCGATGATGTACCTGCTCTTCGACGCCGAAATACGGCCCTACTTCGAGTACCAGCGGCCGCCCTCCTACCGGACGATGCTGCGGGACCGGACGCAGCCGGAGGTCCAGCGGCGGTCCGTGATCTTCAGCCGCGACCGGATCGGGGAGGCGGAGACTCTGATCGTGCCCCTGGCGGGGGGCGGATACTCGATGGCCACGCGCATGACGATGCGGATGAGGCCGTTCGGCGCCCCCCCGGGCCTGGACGACCGGGTTTCCATGACCAACGAGGTTCGCGTGGACCAGGGCTTCCAGCTCTCCGGGTTCACCATGACGGGACGGATGATCGGCATGCCCCTCTCGATCACGGGCCAGCGGCGGAAGGACAGGCTCAACGTGGAGTACAGCTTCCTGACCGTGAAGGACAAGGCGGACTTCGAGTTTCCCATGGACGCCACGCTCTCGGACGACTTCCTGCCCTTTCAGGGGGGCGCGAAGCTCTCGGAGGGGAAGAAGTGGAAAATGAAGATGCTGGACGCGGAGAACATGATCTCCCTGAACACGTCGAAGAAGCTGGCGCTGACCGAGCTCTACGTGAACGTGATCGAAAAGGAGAAGATCCAGGCGATGGGGAGGGAGATCCAGGCGTGGAAGATCGAGGTCCGGAAGGACCTCACGAAGGAGGTCCCGGCGTACACGGCCTGGGTGGACGAAGCCGGGATCGTCGTGCGGCAGGTCAAGATGATCAACAAGATCCCCGTGGAGATCCTCCTGGAGGAGCGCCGGACGCTGACCTCCCGGGAGGCGGAGAGCTACGTCTGGACTGTGAAATGAAGAGTGGACGCCGGGGGCGCGCGTGGGGGGCTCGTTCGGACCCG
>JAHFOZ010000527.1 GCA_023261405.1 Planctomycetota bacterium | reverse complement strand
TGGACCAGGCCCTTCTGCAGATGAACAAGGCGGCGGAACTCGACTCCGAGGACATGGACATCAAGATCGGGATCTTCGAGGTCTACGCCACGGCGGGCGACCTGGAGCAGGGGAAGAAGCTCGCGCGGGAGCTGGTCTCCCAGGCCATGATGACGGCGGATAACGGGCGCGCCAAGCATCTCTGCGACCGGATGATCAAGGCCGACCCGGGGGACCTGGACTTCCGGATCTCACGCGCGCGCGTGCTCCACCGGATGAACCAGAAGGCGGAGCTCGAGAAGGACCTCGACTTCATCAAGAAGAACCTGCCGGTCGACCCCAAGGAGAACGAGAAGATCCTGAAGGCCCTTCAGGAGGTCTTCGGTCGCGGGCCTTCCACCTCGCATGCCCTCGGTTCCAAGGCCATGCCTGTCGTCGGAAGCGGCGGACGGAGGGGAGGGGGGAAGCGGGGCGTCCTGATCGCGCTCCTCGTGCTGGTCCTTGGAGCGGGGGCGTTCGCCGGCAAGGTGGAACTCGATGCCCGGAATGCGGTCCAGCGGGCCGAGCAGGATGTGCGGGAGGCCCAGGAGAAAAACAAGTTCGACGAGGCCTTCCGGGTCGTGGATGCCTTCCTGGCGTCCACCTCGGGCCGGCTTCCCTGGCACGCCTCGAAGATGGGCGATCTCAGGGCGGGGATCGAGAGGGCCAAGGGAGAGCATCTCGAGCGGGTGCGGGAGCAGCGGGCGGCCTTCCTCAGGGAAATGCGCGAAAAGATGACGGCCAAGGGGGAGGAGATCTCGTTGAGCCTTTCGCGTAACCCTATCGGCATCTTGAAGGGCGTGGCCGAGCTGATCAAGATGGCCGACGAGACCGGGGATCCCGAATTCCAGAAGAAGGCAAAGGACCTCAAGGCGCGGGTCGACCAGCGGCTGGCCGACGCGGAGGCGTTGTTGAAGCGCTCCCGGGACCTGGAGGAGAAGGGGGATTTCAAGGGGGCGGCCGGGCTGGTCTACGAACTGATCTCGGATTACCCGAACACGTATGCCGTCGAGCAGGCGAGCTACCCCCTGGGCATCACGAGCATGCCGTTGGGGGTCGAGGTTCAGGCCCATGTCCGTTCAGACGCTCCCGTGCGCCTGGGCCTGACCGGGAATTCACCCCTGGTGTTGAGAATGAAGGATTCGGACAAGGTCCGCCTCGTGTTCACCAAGAAGGGCTACAAGGAGAAGGAGGAGCGGGTCGGCGAGAAGAAGAACGGGCTCCTGCACGTCGAGCTCCAGGAAAAGCTCGGGGTGTGGGAGGCGGTCACGGGGATCTCCGCGGTGGCGGATCCGGTGGTCTCCTCGAAGGCGGTGCTGCTCGCGGGGAGGGACAGTCTCTACGCCTTTGAGGTCAAGGACGGGTCCCTGAGATGGCAGGAGAAGGTCGAGGGTGGCATTCAGGGCGGCGCGCGGGCCGGCGGGGGGAAGGTCTTCGTGGGGACCGGGGACGGGATGGTCTATGCCTTTGATCCGGCGGGGACGGAAAAACGCCTGCTCTGGAAGGTGAGGCTGGACGGAAACGTGCTGGCGGCCTTCGGGGTGTCGGCGGACGGCAAGAGGGTCCATGTCTGCTCCACGAGGAGGGGCTTGCATGCACTGGACGCGGCGACGGGTTCCACTCTCTGGAAGAAGGAGCTTCCCGCGGACTCGCGTCAGGAGCCGGTCGTCACGCCCGAGGGGGTGGTGGTGGCCTGCGAGGACGGGATGCTGATCGCTTTCAGCCCCGACGGCAAGGAGGCGTGGCGGCTCCCCGGGGCACCCAACCCAGGGCCGATGACGGAGTCCGAGGGCGTGCTCTACGTGCCCTCCGGGGATGGCGTGACCTCGGTGGGAGCGGCCAAAGGGCGCGAGGTGTGGCGGCAAGCCGTGCCGGGCGGGGTGATCGGGAAGCCGGCACGCCTGGGAAACCTGATCGTCGTCTCCGCGCCACCGTCGAAGCTGTTCCTGCTGGATGTGCGCACGGGGAACCGGGCGCGGGCGCCGATCCTCCTGCCGGGAGAGACGCCCGGCGGGGTCGTGGCGCAGGGCGGTCTGCTGATGGTCGGCGGCGACGACCAGAGCGTGGCGGCCTACGACCCGATCTCGGGAGCGCTCCGCTGGAGGTTCAGCGGGAAGGGCAGGATCCGGACGACGGGGGTGGTGGCCGACGGGATCGTCTATTTCTCCTCGGACACCAACCTGTTCGCGATCGAACTGAACTGAACGCGCCGGGCGTCGCATTGTTTTGACACGCGCCCGATGCATGGGGTAGACTCCCCGGGAGGAACAGGGAATCTATCGATGGGGCTCTTCGACACCAAGCGGCGCCAGCTGGACGACATGGAGCGCGAGGTCCTGGGCAACCCCACGCCGCAGAACCTGGTCTCGCTCGTCGAGCGATACATGGCGGTTGGGGACGAAGCCAAGGCGCTGGACGTGGCCAGGAAGGCCGTGGACAAGTTCCCCGACAGCGAGAAGGTGCAGACCACCTTCCAGAACGTCCGCAAGATCCAGCTCCAGGCCGAGATCCAGAGGTTGAACAAGGACCTCCGCACCAACCCCTCGAAGGGCCAGTACGAGAGGCTTTCGGACCTCTACCATCGGGAACTGGGCAACCGGAACAAGGCGTTCGAGATCGCCCTGGAGGGCCTGGGGAAGTTCCCCAACAGCGACGGCCTCCACATGGTCTCGGGGCTCATCCGCATGGATCGTTTCCACCAGGACCACCTGGCGAACGACTTCACGGAGGCCATGCGCCACTTCCAGAAGGCCAGCACGATCAACCCGAACCACTACAAGGCGCTGGCGAGCATGGCAAGGCTGTACTGCGAGGTCTGCGTCTACGACAAGGCGATCCCCGTGCTCGACCAGGTGCTCCGCGCGAACCCGGGGGACGACCACGCGGCCGCCCTGCGTGCGCTGGTGGAGGCGAACCGGGATTCCGCGTCCAAGGACGTGGATGACGCGCTGATGGAGATCGAGTCCAACCGGACGCTCTCGCCCCTGGGCCTCGAGGCGGCGAAGATCTTCGATCCGAACACGCAGGCCGGCGCGGTGCCCCAGGTGAACCACCAGAAGATCGGAGCGTTTCTGGAGACGTTCCAGTCGATGAGCGGGTACAAGTGCTCGGCCGTGCTCAGCCCGGCCGGGGAGCGGATCGCGGCCCACAGCCGCGGCGTGGTTCCGGTGGAGCAGTTCATCCAGTTCATCAAGGGGGCCTACCAGTGTTCCGAGGAGGGCGCCCGGAAGATGGACATCGGCAGCTTCGTGTCCGGCGAACTGGAGACTTCGATCGGGCGGGTGGCGATCGCGGAGTGGAAGAGTTTCATCATCGGCATCCTGGCCGACCAGCCGGCCAAGAAAGAGGACCTGGACCGCGCCGTGGAGCGCTTCGTTTCCTTCCTCTCTGTGGGTTAGGGGCCATGAAAGACGTCCTCGTCAACCTGAACCGGGAAGTCGGCGTCAAAGGGTCC
>JAHFOZ010000099.1 GCA_023261405.1 Planctomycetota bacterium | reverse complement strand
TGCGTGCGGTAGTAGGGGCACGAAACCTCGACCAGGAGGAGCTTCCCGATGGCCCCGGCATCCAGCGCCTTCTTCACCGCCTGGTTCTGCTCCTCGAAGCGGCGCTGCGAGACGACCCCGAGCGTGAGCTGCTTCAGGTCGGCCATCCGGATCATCATGTCCGCCTCGGCGGAGGACATCGCCATGGGCTTCTCGACGAGGACATGCTTTCCCGCGGCGAGGGCCTTGAGGCCGATCTCGGCGTGGCTGCCGCTCGAAGTGACGATGTCCACGACCTCGACGTCCGGGTGCTTGAGGAGGCCCTCCAGGTTGGTCGTCCAAGGGCAGCCCTCGCGCTCGCCCGTGGCCTTCGCGCGGGCCTGGGTCCGGGAGTAGACCCCCACGAGGCGCGCGCCCTCGATCTCCTTGACGGCCTTCAGGTGCTGCTCCGCGATCGAGCCGCTGCCGATGAGGGCGATGCCGCGAGGCTTCACAGGAGCTTCCCCTCCCTGAGGAGCTTCTTCAGGCCCGCGAGCGTCGCCTCGGTGCCCTGCATGGGCGTCCCGCCCGGCGGCGTGTAGCGGGTCTCGAGCGTGTAGAGACCCTTGTAGCCGTCGCGTTCCAGGGCCTCGATCTGGTCCCTGAGCGGCGTCTTGCCCTCGCCGATGGGCACGCACTGCGGCTTGCCGTCGGCGCCCATGACCGAGTCCTTCAGGTGCACGTGCTCGAAAAGCCCCTTCACGTGCGCGTAACCCTCGGGATACGCCGACCGGCCGCCGTAGTTCTCATTCCCCGGGTCCCACAGGACGCGCATGGCGGGAGAATCCACCTGACGGACGATCTCCGCGACCTCCGCGGCGTAGCCGCCGTTGCACGCGGTCTCGTTCTCCTGGAGGAGCAGCACGTCTTCCGCCCTCGCGGCCTCCGCGGCCTTCTTGAGATGCCTCACGATGTCCGGAAGGTACCGCTCCGGCTCCTTCTCCCGCCAGAAGGAGAAGACGCGGATCTTCCGGGTCCCGAGGCGCCTGGCGATCTTCATGGCGCGGGGCAGCTTGGCGAAGTGGGTCTCGAGCGGCTCTTCCTTGTTGCCGAAGAGGTCGCCGCTCTGGACCGGCCGCGCGGGATCGAGCGCGCACTTGAAGAGCGGCGAGGCGATCGCGGAGACGGACAACCCGCGCTTCTCGACTTCGCCCTTCGCGCGATCCACCTGCGCGTCGTCGAGGTTCGAGACGTTCACGCCGTCGACCATGCGCACCTCGACGTGCTTGAAGCCGTTCTTCACGGCCCAGTCGAGCGCCTCGGCGAAGCGGTCGGAGACCTCGTCGGTGAGGACGGAAAGCCGGTCCAGGATCATGGGCTTCTCCCTGGTGGTGAGTCCACATTGACTCCCTGGGTCCGCCCGCAGGTGGGCGACCCAGGGAGTCAACGCGGTCGACCCCCTCGGTTGGGACCCCCACTATAGGCCTGCGTGGGGCGGCGTTCAACGACTGGATCACCCGGCCGGCACCCGGCTCGACTATATCTTCAGAGTTACACGCCATTCAGACAAATCACCGGCTAAAGTGAATTCCGAACTTCTAACCATAGAGAATGGGTCCACCGGATATGCCTCGAGGCGGCGGGATTCGATGTGGTGCATCACGCGGACGGGACATCCGCGCTCGCCGCCGCCCGGCGGAACGCCCCCTCCCTCGCCGTGCTCGATGTCAACATGCCCGGGATGACCGGACTGGAGGTCCTCCGGGAGATACGCGCGACGCCGACCCTGGCGCGGCTGCCCGTGGTGATGTTCACCACGATGGGGAGCGAGAAGGACATCGTGCGGGGCTTCGACCTCGGGGCGGACGACTACGTCATCAAGCCTCTCCAGCCCGCGGAGTTCCTGGCCCGGATCCGGCGTCTCCTCCGCCGGCGCTGAGTCCTGAGCCGCAGGAGTTCGTGCCCCCTTTGATCCCCGGCCGCGCATCCGGGGCCGCCGCCCCGTCACTCCTCGTCGCCATTCCCCGAGAACCGCTTCTGGAGCTTGGCGACGGCGGCGTTCTGGATCTGGCGGACCCGCTCCCGGGTCAGGCGGAGCTTCTTCCCGATCTCGCCCAGGGTCATCGGGTGCCCCTCGTAAAGGCCGAACCTCAGGCGGAGGACCATCGCTTCCCGCTCGTCGATCGCCCCCAGGAGACTCCCGACCTGCTCCTCGTCCGACTTCGAGGAGGACCCGGGTCCGGAAGGGTCCCCCGGTCGCTCATCGGCCACGTCCCCGGACGCCGACCACATGACGTCCAGGCTCACGGGCCGGGAGAAGCTCTCCGAGGCGCGGATGGCGCGCCGGAGGATCTCCTCGCCCTCCCTGCCCAGGCCCATCTCGGCGGCGGCCTCCGGAATCCCCGGCGATCGCCCGTGCTCCTGGACGTACTCTCGCTGGAGGGACTTCCAGCGGGCGATGATCTCGACCAGGTACGACGGAAGGCGGACGGTCGGGGCCGTGTTGACCAGCGCCCGGCGCATGGCCTGCCGCACCCACCAGGTCGCGTACGTCGAGAAGCGGCACTTCCGCGCAGGGTCAAACTTCTCCACCGCGTGGAGCAGCCCGAGGTTCCCCTCCTCGATCAGATCCAGGAGGGAGAGACCGCGGTTCCCGTAGCCGCGGGCGATGGCGACCACCAGGCGCAGGTTGGCCCTGATGAACTGCTCCCGGGCCTTCAGGGCGTCCCGTCGATCCTCCTCGCGAAGGGAGGAGATCTTCTTCATCCGCCTTGCGAGGACCCGCTCCTCGTCTGCCTTGAGCAGGGCCACCCCTTGGATCTCCTTGAGGTACTGCTCGATACCGGAATCCCGCCCGAACCGGCCGCTCGTGGACATAAGGCGCTCGTTCCCTCGATACGGAGCCGGAATCCGTTGCCCCCTGCGGCCGGCGGGACCCGCGCTTGCGGGTCGAACTACTCAAGTCAGAAGTCGATCGTTTCGCACGCCAGAGAGACGGACTCCTCAACCGCCTCTGCGCTTCACCTTGCCTGCATCCTGCCTGAGGATCTCGTAGACTTGGTCGATCAGGTTGAGCTGGATCCCGGAGGACCCGTACCCGTCGAACTTCCAGCCGAACCAGGCTTTGGAGAAGGACCCCTCGTACCACCGGCCGTCGATCCGCACCCGGTATCTCTTCCGGGAATCGATCTGCCCGCTCTCCGACGAGGAGCCGACGGGGATCTTCTTGAGCTTCACCTTTGCCATCACGCCTCCAAGTTCCGGGGCGACCCCCGCGGCCGGCGGCCGGCAGGACGCCGCAAGCCGGCCACGCTCTATCTTTTCACGGGAAGCCGCGGAGCCACCCGCATCTGCTTCAGCCGCTCGCCCTCCCAGAGGAACTTGAGACGCGGACGGCTCGCGGCGAGCTTCCGTCCCAGGACATACCCGGCCAGGAGCGGCAGCGCCACGCTCGGCTCCACCCACGCCATCGCGAAGTCGGCATCGCCCTTGATCTTCCCCCACGAGCGGGCCTCGCTCAGGGTCGAGCCCGAAAGTCCCCCGTCGTGCGAGACGGCCGTCGTCACCTGGACCGCGTAGGAGTGCCCCATCTCGCGTCCGAAAATGTAGCTCATGACGATGGAGTCGTTGATGTAGTTCTTGGGGACGCCCCCGGCCACGTAGATCGCCGCCGTCTTCTTCGACTTCGCAACGATCTGGGTCAATTCGTAGTTGTCCCGGATCGAATCGATCATGAGCGGCGTCCGTCCGGCCAGGACCGAGCGGTGGTGGTGCTCCGTGAGGCCGATCCCGATCGAACTGTCGTTCAGCGCCGGCGCGAACACCGGCACCCCCAGCCGCCGGCACTGGTGGAGGATCGATTCCTCGTCCGTCAACGCCCCGCCCAGCGTCTCCAGGTAGTCCCGGCTGGAATGGGGCCCGGGAGGCATCCGGTCGGCCAGATGCCCGCACCAGAGGTCCGTCTCCCAGAACTTGTCCTCGTCCACGTACGTGTCGTAGATCCGGTTCACCCTCAGTTCCCGCAGGGCAACGTCGTCCGCCTCGGGAGTCCCCCGGTAGTGCCGGAATCCGCGCGCCTGGTACGTGTCCTGGTAGAGGATGCCTCCGGTGGACACGACGACATCCACCACGTTGTGCACGATGAGATCGCGGATCACTCTCCGCAGCCCCGCGGCGATCAGCGGCCCCGCGATCCCCAGGAAGATCGTCGGGCGGTCGGGATCCTTCAGCATCCGCTTGAGGACCTCGGCGCATAGCCCCAGGTTCCTGGCCTGGAGGGACATGCCCGCCATCTGCTCGACGAGGTCGGCGACGGAGAGGTCCTGGTCCACGCAGGCGGGGCGGACGGGGCTCGACAGCAACTCGGCCTTCATCCGCCGGCGGCGATCGACCGACGTCAGGGACCCGTTCCGCTTCGTCATGGAACCGCCCCTGCCGCCTGCGCAGCGGTCCGCAGACTCAACCAGCCCCCCGCCCCGACGGCGCACGACCGGACCTGGGGGAGACTCATTTCGAACCCGCAGACTTTCTGCCGGCCCCCGTCTCCCCGGGGGCCTTGCTCCCGGCAAGGATGCGGAGCCGGCCCTCGAAGCGGGAAAGCGCGCCGGAGAGGAGCTCCGCCTTGAGAGGGACACGCCGGAAGACCCGACGGCCCCGGCGCTCCACGCCAGCGGCGCCGATGACTTTCCGCGCGCGCCGGATGTAGGACTGCAACTGGGCCGGCTGCAATTCCGGGAGCGCCACCCTCAGGCTTGCGCTGTAAATCTCGTACTCGTCCTTCGAGCAGACCAGTTGCACGTACGTCCGGCTTATCGGCATGGCGCCCCCCATTCAAGATTCCTGAACTCGGGTTTCGGCGTAAAGGGGACGGCGACGGTTCAGCCGTGAGTGAAGGAGATCCAATACGGAGCGGGATGATTCCTGGGATCGGTCGCGTCTCCGCACGCCGCAAAGGGCCATGCGACTCCCGGGTCGGTTTGAAGATTCTGGATCACGGGATCGTTGCTCGGCCCTTATCTTACTCGATCACGACCGCCTCCACCATGCTTAACTGCTCGTCCCCGAGAAATTGTCCGGACGGGCCCCTCCGCGGTACACTGGTGGGCGATGGACGCGCTCCGCTTCGACTCGCTCACTCCACGCGACCTCGAGGGTGCGCTCCGGCTCTCGGTCCAGGCGGGGTGGAACCAGACCCCCGCGGACTGGCGGCGGCTCCTGGACCTCTCCCCCGGAGGATGCATCGCCGGAAGGCTGGCCGGCCGACTCGCCGCCACCGCCACCGTCGTCGCGTACGGCGCCCGCGTCGGTTGGATCGGCATGGTCCTCGTGGATGAAGCCTTCCGCGGGCGGGGCCTGGGAACCGCGCTCCTGCACGAGGCGGTCGCCTGTGCCGGCCGACTGGGAGTCGAAGCCTCCGGGCTCGACGCCACCGACCTTGGGCACCCCGTCTATCTCAAGATCGGGTACTCCGACGTGGACCCGATCGACCGCTGGGGCGGCGCCCTCCGCGCAACCGGCCCCGCGCGCGGCACGATCCCGATCGG
Source organism: Planctomycetota bacterium (assembly GCA_023261405.1). GTDB lineage: Bacteria > Planctomycetota > MHYJ01 > MHYJ01 > JACPRB01 > JACQFK01. The sequence goes on along the minus strand of JAHFOZ010000099.1, from coordinate 7,813 downwards.
CCGCCGCGATCTCGACGCCGTTGCCGGGCTCGACTCGGAGGCCTGCGGGGTCGACCGCCACGAACTCCTCTCCCACCTTCTCTCCGAGCCCGAGGTCGCGGGATGGGTCTGCCGCGACGACGATGGACTCCACGGCCACGCCTTCCTCAGGCCCGGCCGCGAGCATGCGCACCTCGGGCCGGTCGTGGCGGAGGATGCGGCCGCGCTCAGAATGCTCCTCGCCGCGGCCGCGCCCCTCCTCAAGGGCCGCACGGTGCTCATCGATGCGCCCCGCGACCCGGCAACCTCGGGGGCACTTTCTGCGGCTGGCCTCGAGGTCCGGCGCCGGCTCACGCGGATGACCCGCCCCCGCGCCGTCCCGCTCCTCCTGGGGGAACGGATCCGCGCCGTCACCGCGTTCGAATGGGGATAAAGGGGGCTGACCCGGAACCCGACCTGTTACGGTGGGCTCCATCGTCAATGATGAAGTTCCCGGCCCATGCATATATGGGTTGAATTCCCTTTCGAACCCCCGTACAAGGGGGGGTGCCCGGGATTGGCAGACGGGCGATCCTACCCATCGGAGAATTTGCCGTTCCCCACCCCGCCCCTCCCCGAGGGTAGGGTAGGGAGATCTCCAAGGGTTCGATCGTCAGCGGCTGGATGAACAATCCCCGGCGAGGATGCCCATGGGCCGAGAGCGCGAGATCGTGTACTGCGTCAAGTGCCGGAAGCGCATCGACTCCGACGACTTCGACCGCGGCGCCGCCGTGGAATTCCGCGACCAGGCGGCCTGCGACGCCTGCATCGGCGACCTCATCGCCCCCCTCTCCCTCAAGGAACAGGAGCAGATCCTGGCCGCGATGAGGACCGCGAAGGAGCAGGGCCGGGAGCAGCGGGAGGTGCAGCGCCGCACGCCCGGCCGATCCCTCACCCCGGCCCGCGCGTATCCGCCGGTCCGCACCGGGAGCGGCACGAAGATCCGCACGCGCCCTGAGGAAGTGCCCCCGGGGCGCAGCGTCGTCCCCGCCCTCCTCCTCTGCCTGCTCCTCGTCCTGGGCGTCGTGGGAGGCGTCCTTTACCTCAACGGCACCTTCTCGGCGACCGCGGCGGCGGGGCCGATTCCCCCTCCCTCGCCGCCCCAGGGAACGCCCTCCGTCCCGCCTCCCAGGAACCTGAACGTTCTCGTCCATCCGAAAGAGGCGGCGGCGCGCGCCGCGCTCGAAAAGGCGCGGGAGCACGTCAAGACCCAGCCTGCCGATGTCACCGGTCAGCTGGAACTCTTACGCAAGGCCGTCGCCGAGAGCGAGGGCACGACCCTCGCCGAGGAGGCGAAGAAGGAGTTCCAGGCCTCCCAGAAGAAGGTCGGCGAGACCGTGGCCGCGGACCTCGCGGCGCTCGACAAGGAGACCCTTGAGCTGTCCGCGAAGGAGGAGTTCCGGCGGGCCATCGACGCGCTCGAGAAGGCGCGGAACCGTCATAACCGGCCGGACTGGCCGCTCCAGATCGAGGTCCGCATCCGGGATGTGAAGAACCGCGCGTCGAGCGTCTTCGGGCCGCTCCGCGACAAGGCTGTGACCGCCCAGCGCAAGGGCGCGACGCAGGACGTGACGGCCGTGGTCGCCCAGGTGGAACGGTGGGGCCTGCCGGACCAGTCGACCCTCCTCCGGAAGGCGCTGGCGGACGCGTCCGGCGGGGCCGCCCCGCCGCCCCCGGCCAGCACTTCCGCCCCCCCGCCGCCGGCCGAGGGGCTCAAGCCCCTGACCGTCGAAGGCAAGGCCTACCAGGCCCGCTGGATGGAGGCGCTCGCGCTCGCCGGCACGCGCGATTTCGACGCGGCCCTCGCGACGCTCAGGAAGGCGGCCGATGCGGCCACGGAGCCGGACCTCAAGAAGGAGGCCCAGGCCGACCTGGACACGCTGACCTCGGTCGCCAGCCTCCACCGCGAGGCGCTCGACCTGCTCTCCAAGTGGCCACGCGGCGGCAAGCTGGCGCTGGATCACCTCGACGACGAGGGGAAACCGGCCCGGGTGAACGCCCCCTTCCTCCGCGCGGACAGGGAGGTCGTCGAGGTTCTCGCCGGAAAGGAAGCCCTCCCGATCGAACTCGCGGAGGTGACGGCCCGCTCGCTGGCGGAGATCTTCAAGGCCCGTCCCGCCCCCGCGCCCGGGAGCGACGCCCGCGCCGCCGCATTCTCCTGCATCTTCGAGGGCGACGCGGTCGGCGCCCGCTCCCATCTGGGCGGACCGCCGGAGGCGATCCCGTGGAAATACTGGGCCCACGCCGCCCGTCTGGACGAGACCCGCCCCGGCGCGTCGACCGAGGCCGGCAAGCGCGCCCTCGCCGCGCGCAAGCTCTACTTCGCCGCCGAGGCCGAGCACCGCGATCTCCGGACCCGCGGCGCGTCGATCGAGAGGTACCGGGCGCTGCTGAACGAATACGCCGACACGCCGCTGGTGAAACAGAAGCGGGCGCGCATCACGGCGCGCCGCGAATCCGCCCGCGACTACGTCTTCCTCTCCGAGGACCTTGCGGCGCAGGGGACCTTCAAGGCGGCGACGTTCAAGAGCGGGACCTGCTGGACCTCGGCCGCCGACAGCGACCCCGCGAAGGGAGCCAAGGGGAACTACGTCGAGTTCGAGTTCTACGCCCTCCAGGATGTCGCCTACAAGTGCTGGGTGATGGCGGGCGCCTGCTGCCAGGAGGTTTACCTCTTCTACGCGCAGGCCACGGAACTCACCGTGCCCCACCCCCAGACGAAGGAGCCCCTCTCTGCCGATCCCGGCTCGAACCTCTCCGTGCCGGTGAAGAATTCGATCACCTTCCTCAAGGCGAAGCACGAGACCCACGGAGGGCCCAAGGAGTCCAGGCGCTGGGAGTGGGTCCAGGTGGCCCTCCCGAAGTACTCCACCGCGGGATTGAAGAAGCTGCGCCTCCTCACGGACCAGAAGGGCTTCTCGATCGCCTGGGCGGCGGTGAGCGCTTCCCGCACCGATCCACCGCGCGACGGCGACATGAAGGAAGTCCTCAAGGCGCGAGCGCCGGTCACGCTCGAGGATCCCGTGGCGGCGGCCGTGGGCAAGGAGCCGGAGAAGGAGCCCGTCGCGCCCGCCCGCGACCCGAACCTCGTGGGCCATTGGAGGCTCGACGACCAGGGCGGCAGCGCCGCCGATGCCTCCGGCCATGACAACAGCGGCGTGCCGGCGGGCGAACCCGAAAAGGTGCCCGGCAAGCTGGGGAGCGGCCTGGCCCTGGACGGCAAGGACCGTCTCGTGAACATCCCGAACTCGCCGAGCCTTGAGAACGTCCAGGAGGGGAGCTACACGATCTCCCTCTGGTTCAAGCCGGCGGCCCCGCCCCCCGCGGGCGTCTCGTACGCCCTCGTGTCCAAGTCGGACAAGGGGGTCGGGCTGCGCTACATGCCGGATCAGAAGCTCGTCATGGACCATGCGCTCGGGACCGACGCCCCGGCCGCCGCGACGTCCGCCTCGCCCTTCGCGCCCGGCCAGTTCCACCACGTCACGGGGGTCGTGGACCGCGCCGCCGGCATGACCTCCCTCTACGTGAACGGAAAACTCGAGGGCTCCCTGGCCTGGCCGTCCGGCACGGCGGCGAAGGAGTTCGGCCAGGCCTCGTGGAAGATCGGCCCGGCCCAGGGCGTGGTCGACGACGTCCGCCTCTACACCCGCGCCCTCAGCGCCGCCGACGTCCGCACCCTCGCCTCGGCGAAGTAGTGTTACCGTATTTGCGGCGCGATTTCGTCAACACGCCCCTCCGGGACGCTACACTCTGAGGATGCCCCCCGAGACCGAGATGGGCGGCCCCGTGGGCGACTTCCCGCCCACGCGGTGGACGCTCGTCCTCGCGTCCCGCGAGACCCCGGAGGCACGCCGCCGGGCGCTCGAGGAGCTGATGGGCTCCTACTGGAGACCCCTCTACGTCTTCGCGCGGCGCAAGGGGCTGAACATCGAGTCCGCCAAGGACGCGGTCCAGGGGTTCATGGCCCAGCTCCTCGACCGCGACTTCCTCGCGCGACTCGACCCGGGCAAAGGCTCGCTTCGCGGGTACCTGAAGGCTTCCATCCAGCATTTTCTCGTCAATCAGCGCGAGGGGGCCTCGGCCCGAAAACGGGGCGGCGGCCGCACGCCCGTGGCGCTGGACTTCGACGTGGCCGAGCATCAAGCCGGAGCCGCACCCGCCCAGGCCGAAGACGCCTTCGACCGGGAATGGGCGGCGGGGATCATGGAGCGGGCGGTGGCGCGCCTCCGGCGGGAGTTCGAGGAGGGCGGCCGGAAGGGGCCGTTCGACCTCGTGCTCCGCTTCTTCGGCTTCGGCGCGGCTCCGTCGCATGCCGACGCCGCGCGCGAGCACGGGATGAGCGTGTCCCAGCTCAAGGCCTTCCTGCACCGGGCGCGCCTCCGCTTCCGGGGGATCGTCCGGGAGGAAGTCGCGCGGACCACCGCCGAGCCCGCGGAGGTGGACGCGGAGATCGCGCGCCTCCTGAAGGCGCTCGCCCCATGAGCGGACCCTGCCCACGCTGCGGCACGGAGGACCCCGACGGCCGCCTGGGCTCCTGCCCCCGCTGCCTCCTCGAGGGCGACGCGGAGCCGGTGATCCTCGGCGGGACGCTGGAACTCCTCGAGGAGATCGGGCGCGGCGGCATGGGGACGGTCTACAAGGCGCGCCATCTGCGCCTCGGGCGCCTGGTCGCCGTCAAGTTCCTGCCCCTCGAGCTCGCGTCCAACCCGGAGTTCCAGAAGCGCTTCGAGCGGGAGGCGCGGGCGCTGGCGCTCCTCAACCACCCGAACATCGTGGCCATCCATGACTTCGGTCACTCGGAGGGGGAGAGCTATATCGTCATGGAATACGTCGAGGGCGGGCCGCTGACCCCGAAGCTCCCCCTGCCGCCCGACCGCGCCCGCACGGTCCTGCTCCAGGTCTGCGACGCCGTGGCCCAGGCCCACCGGCAGGGCGTGATCCACCGGGACCTCAAGCCCGAGAACATCCTGATGGACGCCGGGGGGAACGCGAAAGTGACCGACTTCGGCATCGCGAGGATCGTCCGGCCGGGCGGGCCGCTCTGGACGGTGACGACGCGCGACCTCGCGCTCGGGACGCCGCAGTACATGGCGCCGGAGGTCCTCGACGGCGCGCCTCCCGATCCGCGCATGGACGTCTATTCGCTGGGCGTGCTCCTCTACCAGGCGCTCACGGGCCGCGTGCCCGCGGGGGTCTTCGAGCCCGCGCCCGCACCCTTCGACGCGATCGTCCGCCGCGCGCTGGCCTCCGACCCCGCGCAGCGCTTCGCCGACGCGGGGGAGATGGGGGACGCGATCGCGGGCCGCTCCTCCGCGCCCCGGGAACCCGCCCTCCCGCCGGAGGAGCGGAGCTTCGTCCGCGGCGTCGCGATTCTCCAGTCGATCTCCACGGCGATGGCGCTCTGGGCGTTCCTGCATTGCGTCAAGCCGAAGGTCCTCGAGAGCGCCGAGATGCTCCCCCTGGTCTCGATCGGGAACGAGAAGCTCCCGGACGGCAGGATCCTCTCCCGGGCGCGCTTCGAGACGGGGTGGGTCCTGGCTGCCTGCGGGACCTTCGCGGTGGCGATCGTGGCGTACGGTTTCCTGAGGAGACACTGGAGGCGCTCCGGCTTCGAGGTCGTCGCCCCCGACCTTCCGGTGCGCGCGGCGTCGGGCGTCTTCTGGGCGGGGGCCGCGGCGCTGGGGGTCTACGGGATCCGCCGCCTCCTGGATGCGGGGGGCCACGTCTGGGCGGCGCTGTACATGCCGGTCCTGGGCGGCTTCATCGAGGTGGTGATGCTCTACCTGTTCTGGTGCACGGTGCTGGAGGGCTGGCGCACGGCGCGGCCGCTCCGGCGGGAGCCGCTCCTCTGGCTGGGCTGCCTGCTCGCCCTCATCCCGCCGGTCCACGAACTCGTCAAGGCGCTCGGCGCCGGGCCGGGTTGATCCGCTTTCCGCGCAACCTCCGCCCCCGCTTCCGGTACAGGCGGGTGGATCGGGGCCTGCCGCCCCGGTCGGAAGGAGGAACCGATGGACCTGCCCCAGGCCGCAGCCGATCAAGCCGCCGCGTTGTGGACCTACATCGCCTACCTGGCCGCGAGCGTCGGGCTCACCATCTGGGTGGCCCAGACGCTCTTCAAGAACGGAAGGATCTTCCTCGTGGACACCTTTCTCGGCAACGAGCCGCTCGCCGACAGCGTGAATCGGCTGCTCGTCGTGGGGTTCTACCTCATCAACGTGGGCTATGTCTCCCTGGCGCTCAAGTACGGCACGAAGCCGCACAACACGGTCGAAGGGATCGAATTCCTCAGCACGAAGGTCGGCCTCGTCCTCCTCTGCCTGGGGGCCATGCATTTCTTCAACCTTTACGTGTTCGCGAAGATGCGCAGGCGGGCGATGCTGCGGAACGCGAAGCCGCCCCTGCAACCCGAGGGGTTCCTCCATCCCAAGACGGCGTAGCGGTTCGACCCCGCTCACCGTACGGAGCAAGGACAGGCGGGGGGATCCCGGACGCCGGTCGCGGAAGGCGACCCCTCCCCCCTTTCCGGGAGGAAGACGATGGAACGGCTGACGGTGCTCTACGATGCGGAGTGCGGCTTCTGCGTGAAGTGCCGCTGGTGGCTGGTGAACCAGCCCAAGTTCGTGGAGATGGAATTCCTGCCGGCGGGCGGCCCGGAGGCCCGGGGCCGATACCCGGAACTTTTCACGGCGGGCAAGGCGGAGGAGCTGGTCGTGGTCACCGGCGAGGGCGGCGTCTACCGCGGGGCGTCGGCGTGGGTCATGTGCCTCTGGGCGCTCGAGGAGTACCGCGAGTGGTCGGAGCGCCTGTCGACGCCGCTCCTCATGCCGCTCGCCCGCGGGGCCTTCGGCCTCATCTCGGCCAGCCGGAAAAGCCTCTCCAAGTGGTTCGGACTGGCCCCGGAGGAGGAAGTCGTTCAGGAGCTGGAGCGCGCCTCGCCGCCGCGCTGCGAGGGGTGACTCGGGCGGCTACTTGCGACCGAAGAGCTTGGAGAAGAAGCCCTGCTTCTTGGGGGCTTCAGCGGGCTCGGAGGGGCTGCCCTCGGGAGGGCTCTTCGGGGCCGGGGCTTCCGCCGCAGCGGCAGGCTCCGGGACCGGCTCGGACGCGGAAGGTGCGGTCTCCGGCTGGACGGCGGACGCGGATTCCTCATCCGCCGGTGCAGGCTCCGATCCGGGAGTCGGTGCTTCCTCGATCGGAGAAACGACCTCTTCCTTCGTGTCGGCTGTCGATGGGCTCGGTTCTGCACTTTCCTCGGGCGGGGCCTCCTCCGATCCGGCGTCGTCGTCGCCCGCAGGCCCGCCCGGGGCGGAGGCAGGAACGGGTTCCCCGACCTGGGGGGCGGCGGCAGGGACCGGGCTTGCCTCGTTCAGTACGGCCAGCTCGCTCTTGAGGAGCGCGTTCGCCGCCTCCAAGCCCGCGATCCTCTCGGCCTTCTCGCGAAGGGCGGCGGCCGCGGCCTCCACCTGCGCCTTGGCCTGCGCCTGAAGCTCGCTCCTCGCGGAGGCCTCGGTCTTGAGCTGGCCGACCGTGGACTCGAGCGCCCTGATGATCTTGTCCTTCTCGGTAAGCGCCTGCTCGTGATCATCGTCCGCAGCCGAGAGTGTCGCCGAGTCCCGCTCGACGTCAGCGAGGGACTCGTCCAGTTTCGCCTGGAGTTCCGAAACCCTGCCCTGCAGGTCCGCGACCTTTGCCTCCAGGCCATGCCGGGAGGCCTCCCCCGCCGCCTTGGCGGCCAGGTCCGCCTGCAGCCGGTCGGCCGTGGCGCGGGCCTCCTTGAGCTGGACCACGAAGCCGCGGA
>JAHFOZ010000526.1 GCA_023261405.1 Planctomycetota bacterium | reverse complement strand
ACCGCGGAAACGGAGCCATCGAAGCGGCCCCCATCGGAACGAACTGGGAGCGACCTTCCCCCGTCTCTGTTCGCTCTGCGAACTTTGTGGTGAGATTCCGCGCGGTCTCTACGCCGGCGTGACGGCGCGCTTGAGGAGGTCCGCGAGGGCGATCTCCAACTCCTCCAGGTCCTTCTTCGCGCCGTCGTAGGTCGAGGGGCCCACCTTCTCGCGGTCGATGTTCACCAGCTGCCGCCGGGCGGTGGCCGCCTGCTGCAGGAGGTCGCTGACGCGGGCGGCGTCCACCGCCTGACCCGACCCGTAGAGCGACTGGACCTCGCGATAGCGCTCCTGGATCTTCTCGATGAACGACTTCCGGAGCGCCACGAAGAGGTCCACGAAGGCGCGGTGCTGGGTGTCGTAAAGGTCGTTAAGGGCGCGGAACCGCTTGTGGACGTCCTCGAAGGCCTCCACCGGCAGGGCCATGAGGCGCTGGGCCGCGCTGTCCAGCGCCCCGCCCGCGTCCGGGTAACGGCCGGCCTTGCAGTGCTGCTCCGCCATGCCGATGAGGTACTCCGCCTCGTAGCGCGACGTGGCCATGAGGAAGGCGCGCTCGAGCCGGCCCACGTCGCCCTGGAGGTCCTTGTAGCGGAGCGGGAGCGCGGCGACCTCCTTCCCCAGCGCCTCCACCGCGCTGCGGGCCTTCTCGTAGGTCCGCCGCGCCAGGAGGTCCCAGGCCTGCTGGACGCGGGCCTTGAGCTCCGCGTACCGAAGGCGCGTCTCGATGAGCCTCTCCTCCCACTGCGCCTCCTTGATGCGGATGCGCGTCTTCTTGAGCGCCTGCGTCAGCCTTGCCTTTCCCGCCGCGTGATAGGGGCTCGGACCCTCGTACTTCCCGTCGGCGATCACCCGGTCGAGCCGGTCGCGGAACTCCTCGATCGTCCAGCGCCGCGCGGGGTCCTTCTCCCGCCCCACCTCGATCAGCGCCTCGAGCTCCTTGGAGATCGAGGGGAGCAGTTCCTGGACCGTGACGGGGTGCCCGCGCGCGGGGTCCAGCAGCCACTGGAAGACCTCCGGCTGGTCCATCTCCGCGTAGGCAGCCCGGCCGGTCACGAGCTCGAAAAAGATCGTGGCCAGCTGATAGACATCCGCGGCGCGCGAGACCGTGCCGCCGATCGTCGCCTGCTCGGGGGCCATGTACTTGGGCGTCCCGACCCGCATCCCCGCCTGCGAGATCTGCTGCGTGTGGGACTCGTCGGCCCACTTGCCGATGCCGAAGTCCATGATGACGGCCCGGCCGCCGTCGGCGCAGACCATGATGTTCTGCGGCTTGAGGTCGCGGTGGACGACGCCCTGCGCGTGGATGTACTCGATCCCGGCGACCACCTCGCGCACCAGCCGCGCCGCCTCCGGGAGGGGCATGCGCCGCTTCTCGTAGCGCGCCGCGTGGTCGTCCAGGGTCTCGCCCTCGATGTACTCGAGGAGCAGGCACCAGCCCATCCCCGCGTCGCGGACCAGGCCGAACCTCCGCACGATGTTGGGGTGACGGAGGCTGCGGAGGATGTCGTTCTCCTTGATGAAGCGCCGCACCGAGTCGGCCACGAGGCGGGGCTCGTCGTCCGGGTCCTGGCCCTGCGGGGGGCGCAGCACCTTCACCGCGATCACGCGGTCCTCGTGGAGGAGCGGGTCGATGAGCCGGAGGAGGTCGCGGTACTCTTCGTCCGCCTTCGCACGATCCTGCTTCCGGCGCTCCAGGTACTCGGTCCAGAGCCGCCCGGCCGCCTCGTGGACCTTGCGGCGGTGGACCGGGTCGGTGAGCGGAACCGGGAGCAGCCGCTCCTCGGAGAGGCTGCGGTCGGGCTCCTCGTAGGGGATGTCCTCGAGACCGAGCCAGCGCGGGCTCTCCTCGCCCCACACGATGCGCTCCGCGATGAGCCCCACCGGGTTCAGGATTTTTCCGACGTAGACCTTGCCGAATGCGCCCTCCGCGATGGGCTCGGGCGTGAGGACGGCGATGCGGTTCTTGAGCAGGATCGGCTCGCCGCCGGCGGACGGGTCGGGATCGCTCATCGCGTCTCTCCAGGACGCGACAGTATAACACGGCTCCCGCGGGGCGCGCGGAAAAGCGCGCGGGCGCAGCCCAACCCGGCGCCGCCCGCAGCGTTCAAGGGACATGGTCGTCTGGCGTCGCCTCCTTCTCGCGACCGGGTTCCTCGCTTCGATGCCCTTCCTGGCCCGGCCCGTGGAGCGGGCCCTGCTTCCCGGGCTGGATTTCGAATCCTGTTTCCTGCCGCCCCCACTCCCGCCCATTCCCGACAGCTTCCTGAAACGCCTCCCGAACCCTGTTTCCCGACCGTACTCCTCTCCGGAGGAACCCGCGCTGGAGGCGCGCCTGCTCGGCCTCCTGCCCGGCGGAAAGTCCCCCGAAAGGGGTGCGGCCTTCCTCCGCTCCTCGAAGACACCGCGCGATTTCGCCGTCTTCGTGGGGGACACGGTTGACGCGGAAGGCGACCCCGAGGGGACCCCCGCGCTATGGACCCTGGTGGAGGTGAGCGGGGACCGCGTGGTCTTCATCTGCGGCCCGTGGAGGCGCGTCCTCGGCCCCTGCTGGGGTTCCGCGTCCCGCGGGATGCGGTAACTCCTCCCCCCCATTCCGCGGGCTGCTTCAGGCCGTGGATTCGAGGATGTGCCGGGCCTCCCCCTCGAAGGGCGTGCCCCTGAGCGCGGTGAGGTACCGGATGGAGAAATCGAGCAGCTTCGCGTGGTGGCAGAGGATGCCGAGCCCCAGGAGGTCCTCGGGGGAGGACATCTTCACCGCCTCCGCCATGGCCACGAACTGCCGGGCGCCCATCTCGGACCAGTCGATGTCGCGCGGCAGGTCGCCGCGGAGGATGTAGATCTTCTTCGGGGTGGCCTTGAGGACCTCCACGTTCACCAGCGTCTCCTTCGCGAGGGCGAACGAGGGGAACGTGGGCCGCTGCGCGTTGAGCTGCGTCACCAGGCGGTCCCGGAGTTTCCCCAGGATTTCCAGCTGGTGTCGCCGGTCATCGAGCCGGTCGCGGACCCGGGTGCTGTCGCGCTTCTTGGACACCGCCTCCGTCTGCTCGATGGCGCGCTCGAGGTCCATCTTCGTGATGTGCTCGTCCACCCGGTGGATTTCCGAGCGCTCCTGGGCCTCCTGGAGGCGGCGGGGGAGGATCCCCGTCTCGCGGCCCTGCTCGATGGCCTCGAGCACGGACACGAGCTCCTCGGCCACGGCGCGGGCGGAGGCATAGCGGCCCTTGGGGTCCTTGGCCAGGCAGCGCAGGCAGACCTCCTCGAGCTTGGAGAGCCGCATCACGATCTTGGTGGACTCGTGCCTCGCCCCCTCCTTCGTCGCCTTGAAGACCGCGGTGGGCCGCTCCGGGATCTCGCGCATCGCCTTGAGCATCACCTCGAGCGTCTCCCCGGTGAACACCTGGCGGCCGGCGATGAGCTCGTACAGGATGGCCCCCAGGCCGTAC
>JAHFOZ010000098.1:8445-13392 GCA_023261405.1 Planctomycetota bacterium | reverse complement strand
GCCGTCCACGCGGAGATCAAGGCCCTGAAGCTTGAGGGGAGCAAGCGGGAACTCTCGGTCAGGGAACACGACGACAAGATGGGCAAGCTCCAGACCCAGTCCATGCTGGCCCGGAAGAACGACGAATACCAGGCCTTCCAGAAGGAGATCTCGGGCATCAAGGCCGAGCGTGGGCGCGTGGAGGACGGGCTCCTGGACATCTACATGCAGGTGGACGAGAAGGGAAAGCTCGAGAAGCTCCGCCAGGAGGAGCTCCGGCAGGTCGAGGCGGAGCACGCCGACGCGAAGAAGTCCATCGAGACTGAGATCTCCCAGCTCGACCGGGATCTCGAGGGGGAGCTCTCGAAGCGGGCCGCCCTCACCTCCGCCGCGGACCGGGAGATGCTCAGGATCTACGAGCGAGTCCTCGGCGCCAAGGACGACGGGGTGGCGCTCGCCGTCGCGGGAAAATACGAGACGATCGAGGACGAGGGGAAGGTCGTCTACTGGCAGTGCGAGGGCTGCAGCGTCGGGCTGAACGCGCAGGACCTGAACCTGCTCCTGATGGGCCGCGAGGTGAAAGTCTGCCGCAGCTGCTCGCGGATCCTCTACCTCAAGGCCCCGTAGCCCGCACGGAGGCCCCCGCCGGCACGTAGGCCAGCCTCAGGCCGCCCACGCGGATGACGTCGCCGGCCTTCAGGGTCTCCTCGTTCACCTTGCGCTCGCCCACGAAGGTCCCGAAGCGCGAGCCCAGATCGCGGACGTGGCAATGGTCGCCGGTCCGGTAGACCTCGCAGTGGCGCGGGTCCACCTGGGGGTGCTTCACCTGGATGGTCCCCTTGGAGTCGGCCCCGATCCGGATCCCCGTCCCCACGATCGGGAAGACCGCCCCCTGCTGGTCGCCGTCGAGGGCGAGCAGGCGCGGCGAGGTGGCCACCTTCTCGGCCAGGCCGCGCAGGAAGGCGCGCGTGGTCTCCTGGCTCGCCTCGAAGCGGAAGAAACGGCCCATGCCCAGATTGTTCAGCACCACCTTGACCTTGGGCTGGACCTCGACGAGGACCACGGAGCCGCCGCGTTTCTCCACGAGCATCGCCAGGTCCATGAGATATCCGAACCCCGAGCTGTTCATGAAGCTCACGTTGCGCATCAGGATGGAGATGTAGGCGGTGTTCCGGTCCAGCACGGCGTCGATCTTGGATTTCAGCCTCGTGGCATTGGAGGCGTTCACACCGCCCTCGATGAGGATCTCGATCGAATGGGGGAGGGCGAGGATGGGCATGGCCTTGATCTCGAGGTCGGGCATGACCGGAGGATTCTAGTCCCGGCGCGGGGGATCGTCAAGCCGCGGTCAGGGAAGCGTCTTGGCGGGGTCGGCCGCGGGGACGAGGTTCCGGCCCAGTCCCATGCAGGAGCGGCAGGTCCAGAGTATCCTGCGGAAGACATAACCGCGGCCGTCGCATGTCCCGCACGCGCTGGAGGCGCAGATCTGGGAGAGCTTGGGGGCGGGCTTCGGGCCGGGGCACTGCTTGCAGTCGATGAAGCCGTCCTTGCACTTCTCGCATTTGACGAGTTTTTCGAAGCCGCGTCCGCGGCAGGGGTAGCAGGGGATCTCGTACACGCCGCCGAAGCCGCCCCCGCCCAGGCCTCCCGCGCTGTACCCCGGGTCCGGGATCTTCCCCTTGCCCTTGCACTTGGCGCAGTCGGTGCGGATCTCCTTTTTGCCGCAACAGTTGGTGCAGCGAAACTTGCCCGCGCCGCCGCAGGGGGTGCAACTGGCCACCGCCTTGATGGATTTGATCAGCGCGGCCGCGTGGTCGCGGAAGGCGGCCTCGGATGGCCGGAGGGTCTCGAGGGCGGCCACGGGCCGCTCGAAGCCGCGCTTCCTGGACTCGACCAGGCGCAGGAGCGCGTAGGACCAGACGAACCGGACGATCGGCGTATCCGTGGCGCGGTGCTGCCCCACGAAGGCCAGGACCGCGAGGTCGAAGTCGCCGCTGGCGATCCAGAGATTCATGTCCCGGACGGCGTGGCCTTCGGGGGTGCCGGGGATGCCGCCGATGACCAGGAGGCCGAGGGCTTTCGCGGAAGCGTCAAACTCGGGGCCCGCGGGCGCGTGCCCCAGGTGGCCCATCGCGAACAGGGTCAGCGCGTCGGGGGAGGACTTGGCGTCCGCCTTCTTCGTGGCGGCGACCTGCTCGATGATCCATGCGACGGCGGCCTGGTGGTCGGCGGGGGACGCCTTCCGGGGCTCTTTGACCCACGGCTTGGCGAAGTACTCCTGGAGGACCTTGAGCGTGGCGCCCTCGATCCTCCAGTCCTGGTCGGTGCGGGAAAGGAAGAGCATGGCCGCGGTGGCAACCTCGTAGATCTCGGGGTTCGAACCCCGAAGGTCCCGGAAGGCGTCCCGGGCGGCCACACGGCGGGCGGGCTCGTTCCGTTTGGCCGGATCGATCAGCGTGGCGAAGGTGTCCGCGATGGACACGGCGGGGCGGACGACGACAGGCTCGGCCTTAGGTTCGGGCTCGACGGGGCGGGCGAGTTCGGAGCCCAGGCGGTCCCGGAAGAGCCGCATGAGCTGCATGACCTGCATGAGTTTCTGGTCGAGATCGGAGTACTTCTCCTCCGGGAACAGTTCGCGCGTGTCCGAGAGGAGCTCGCGGGCCTTGGCCACCTTGGCAAGGGATTCACGGACGCGGGCATTGTCGGCCCCGCCCGCGGCGGCGATCTGCTGATACTCCTCTTTCGCCTCCCCGATCAACTTGTCCGCGTCGCCGAGGAATTCCTTGGGCGAGGTGACGATCCGATCGACCTCGTCCTTGAGGAAGGTGCGGAGTCCACCCTCGGTGGTGACCTCGAGGTGTCCGCCCTTTTCGACCACCCGGCCGGAGACCTTGCCGCCGTCCTTGAGGACGACGACATCGGCCGCCAGGAGCCCGGGAAGCGCCAGGAGAAATGCAAGGACCCTCATCCGCTCGCCCCTTCAGATGTCTGATCAACTATACACCGGGAAAATGCATCCGGGGTTTCATACTTGGACGCAGTGCGTCCCCGGAAGTTGCCCGGATTCCGGGGGGTGCCGTGAATCGGGTCCCCAGGGCAGGCGCTAACGCGCTGTTTTCAAGGCGAGGAGACGAAGTGCTTGTACTGGGCGAGGCCGGTGACGTCGATCCAGGAAAGTGCTTGCACTGAGCGCAGCGGGCAAGGCCCGCCGGGTCGAAATGGAGGGGGAGGGATTCGAACCCTCGAGGCCCTTGCGGGCCTTCCAGTTTTCAAGCCGTCCCTTCGGCATCGGAGCCGAGCGAAATGAAACGAAGCGGATCGGCCTCTAGAGGCCATTTGGATGGCCTACAGGCCATCTGCGATTCGGAGCGTTTCGGAGTGCTGCGAAGCCCTCCGAAGCCATTAAAAGCGCCCAAGTCAGCAAGAATCCAGCAATCGTATTTGAGTTGGTGGAACTTGCTGGTGGAGTGTAGCTGCGTCTCCATGGTGCAGGTCGGCTCGGTCTTGAGGTGCAGAGGGCCAAGGGGTAGAATCGAAAAAGGGCGAAGCGCGGGGTAGCTCCCCGTGCTGTCCTCCCGGGGCGCGCGGTGGCTCTCCAGGCCCCGCGCCTCCGGAGGACCCGCCAGAACTGGAGAGACACATGGCGATCAAGACGAACGCGAAACCCCGCCGATCCCCCAAGCCCCCGCCGAAGATCGCCCCTTACGACCCGCTTCTCCTGAACATCGCCGACGATCAGGGGCGCCGACTCTTCCGGCTCGACGGGCCGATCATCAGCAAGGCGGACCTCGAGCGGCGCCTCCTCACTCTCGAGGCGAGGACGTTGACGCGCTGGGAAGGCCCGCAGGGGGAGTACACGATCAAGACGTACCGCTTCGAGAAGTGGAAGAAGGGGATGGACCCGGCCTACAAGGCGAACGGCGGACACTACACCCGCGAAGGGCTCACGGAGAAGGAAGCCTTGCACGTCGGGCCCGATCCTAGCCCGTTCATCGCGCTCGGCGAGAAGTACCTGCTCGACGGCGGGGAACCCGAGAACTTCATCGTCCTGGCGAAGGGCAAGTTCCCCGGCATCGTGAGGGCCGCGCGGCCGATCGAGGAGCACCGCGTCGAGTGGGTGGAGATGGAGAAGCACCCGGGCTACTACAAGGTTCGCGGCACGCCCGACACCCTCATGGTCGAGGACCCGAAGAGGCCGGGACATTGGATCAAGGCCGGCGACCACGCTGCCCCGCATGCTTCCAAAGGGAAAAAAGGGAAGTACGGCGGCCGAGCCCTGAGTAAGTGGGAAGAGACGGCGGCCGAGAATAGCCTAAAAGCGGGCCGCGGATCGGTCCTCGACACCCTTAAACGGATGTCGTCGGAAGGCATCACGATCACCATCCCAGCCTTCCTCCTGGCCCACAAAGGCTAGAATCGCCCGTCTGACCGGCCGTCCTGACCGGTCGGACCGGTCAATTGACCCCGCTGCCACCCACCGGATTCCCTTCTCGACTTCTCCACGTTAACCTTCCAGCGTGAAAAGAAAAATGCAGAAGCCGAAGGAGGCCGGAATGCACGACGCCGGAAAGACCGAGTTTCAGCCGGTGCTTACGCTCGAGGAGGCGCGTGAGTTGATCCGGGCGACGAGCGACGAGTATGCCAGAAGGTGGCTCAAACTCTACGCCCCGGGGGCGATCTTGCCCGGCGGGCGGCTCCGCGTGAGCCGGGAGCGACTCATGGCTGTCATCAACGGCAAGCTCCCGATCGCGCCGCCCGAGGTAATCGCGTGACCTCCCCCGCCCTCCGGGCCGTCCCGTCCGTGGAGCCCGTCCACCTCGAGAGGAAGCTACCCATCGTCGGTGACTTGGCGAGCCTACCGGCCTGCCTCGACCTGGGCCACCTGGTCGCCCTCAACCTCACCAAGTCTAAGGACTCGGGGCGGATGCTCGTGAAGAAATGGCCGGCCGAGCTTCGCGTCCGCGGGGG
>JAHFOZ010000098.1:0-8435 GCA_023261405.1 Planctomycetota bacterium | reverse complement strand
TTTCGTACCTGGGCCTCGCCGGCGGCAAGATCGAGGCGACCCGATGAACACGCCCCGGCCCGCCACGACGAGCCCGCGAGGCATGGCGCGCGACAAGATCCACGCCCTGCTCGACGAGCTCGAGGGGCGCGGACGTCCAACGTCGCGCGAGGACTTGCGCCCTGTGGTCGCCCTGGCGCTCGAGGCCTTCAAGGCGAAGACGGCGGCGCGCCGCGTCATCGAGGCCCTTCTGGAGGTGCTGGGGGGGACCGAGGCATGAGCCCGATCGTGGGGACCGCCCCCGCGCGCGCTATCACGTTGGGCGCAGGGAAGGGCATGCCGCAAGGCCGATCCCAGCCGCTGATCGGCGCCCCCGTCAAGGCGCTGGCCGACGCGATAGCGGGGCACGGTGGCGCGGGGGCGTGGTGGTCGGCGTCCACGTTTGAGGACAGTTACAGGGAGGGCTCGAGGTGGCGCGGGGCGTCGGCGATCGTTCTTGACCTGGACTACCACGACGCGGACGGCGAACATGCGGCGATCCCTCCCGCGGTGGCGGCGCGCGCTGCGGAGGCCCTGAGCACGCTGCCGAACCTGATCCATGACACGCCCCGTGGACTGCACGCCGTCTTCGTCCTAGCCGACCCGATCACAGACGCCGAGACGTTCCTGCGCGCGGGACGCGGAGCGGAGGCGCTGGCGGCGGCCGCGCTGGGCGACTTGATCCGGCCGCGGGAAGGGCTCACGATCGACCCGGTCGTCACGAAGGATCGGGCCCGGTTCTTGTGGACTTCGGGCGCAACGGTGGCCGGCCAGAAGCGGACCGCCGAGGTGCGGATCGTACGGCCGATCCCGTGGCGCGTCGAGGGCTTGGTGGCGAAGGATTCCGAGGACACCTTGATTAGCGTGCCGAGGCCGGCGAACAGCATGCCGTCGCTCCCCGATCGGATCAAACGCGCGAGTGCTTACCTTGCGCGGATACCCGGCGCCGTGTCGGGCGAGGGAGGCCACAAGACGACGTGGGGCGCGGCGCTCTCCGTCGTCCGTGGATTTTCGCTGCCGCCGGATGTCGGTTACGACTTGCTGGCCCGCGAGTACAACCTGCGCTGCTCCCCGCCCTGGACCGAGAAGGAGCTGCGCCACAAGATCGAGGACGCGGCGAAGGCCGGCGTTGCGGAGGGCTACCTCCTGAACGGCCGACGCAACGGTGACCACGAGTACCAACATCTGCCCGCGCAAGTAACACCCGCCGAGCCCACGTCGCCCGCGATGGCACTCGCCGAGCCGCTGGGCCTGGTCGCCGAGGACCACGTGGCCGCGGCCCGGCGACTTGCGCTCGTCCACTTGGAGGGCGGCGCGGATGTGGCCCTCACTGTCAAGCGCGTGTCGCGCGTATGCACCAATTTGTCCGCAGAGGAAATCAAGCTCCTTGTCGAGTCTGTCGCGGATACTCTGAAGGCGGTTTCCGGCGCGGCGGTGGGGGAGATACTTTCCCCCGCCGAGGCGCTCGGGTTCCCTTGGCCTGACCCAATCCCGCTGGACGCTGTCCAGGTCGAGGAGTTTCCCATAGACGCGCTCCCCGAATGGCTTGGGAACTGGGTCAAGGCAACCGCCGACGCGAACCAGATACCCCTCGATCTCCCGGCGATGCTCGCGCTCTCCGTCCTGGCTTCTGCGGGCGCCAAGAAGTTCGACATCGAGGCGAGGCCCGGCTGGATCGAGCCGGTCAACATCATGGTCGCCGTGGTGCTCCCGCCCGGCGAGCGTAAGAGCGCCGCTTTTGCCGTGGCGACAGCGCCAATCATCGACTTCGAGCGCGCCCACGCTTCGGCCTGGAGAGCTGACTTTGAGCGTGCCCGGGCGGCCTTCGAGATCGCGCAGAAGACCCTCGAAAAGGCGAAGAAAGAGGCGCTGGAGGGCGACACCCAGAAGGACCGGGCGCTTGTGCTGGCGGCGGAATTCGCCGGGCTCCGGGCGCCGGTTTTCCCGCGGCTCTTCGTAGACGACGTGACGCCCGAGCGGCTCGTCAGTATGCTTGCCGAGCAAGGCGGCCGCCTGTCTGTCCTCTCGGCCGAGGGCGTCCTCTTCAACATCCTGGCGGGGCGGTATGCGGACGGCGCCGCGTGCTTCGAGGGAGTTCTCAAAGGGCATTCTGGGGATACGCTCCGAGTTGATCGGGTGGGGAGGGCGCCTGACATCATCGACTCCCCGGCCCTCACGGTCGGAGTGACGATCCAGCCTGACGTTCTGCGCTCCATCGGAGAGCGTGGCGAGTTCAAGGACCGCGGGCTCGTGGCCCGTTTTCTCATTTGTGTGCCAATCCCGCGGGTCGGGCGGCGGGAGGTCGCCCGTCCTCCGGTTCCCAAGGAGGTAGCGGCGATCTACGGGTACCGGCTCAGGGCCCTGCTGGAGATGCCGATCGAGATCGACCCCACCGGCCGGGCTCTCCCCCGTCGCCTCAAGCTCTCAGAGGAGGGCGAATTGGTTCTCCGGCGATTCGAGGCGGCCCTTGAACCCCGCCTCGGAGCTGCTGGTGACCTCGGTACACTCGGCGGGTGGGGCTCGAAGCTCTCCGGCGCGCTCGTCAGAATCTCCGCCCTCCTACATCTGTCCGACGTGGCGACGGTGCAGGGTTTTGGCCATATTGGCCACCCACCCGGACATTCCACCACGGAGATTTCAGGGGAGATCGTCCGGAAGGCGGGCTTGATCGCACATTTTCTCATCCCCCACGCCCGCCGCGCGGCCACGCTCATGGGGGACCCGGGGCTTGACCTCGCGGGCAGGGTTCTTGCGGCCATTGTGGCCCAGAAGGAACCTAGATGTTCAAAGAGAGAGATATTCAGAAAACTCCGTGGGGGCCTTCGAGGTGCGGCCGATCTGGACGCCCCTCTACAACTACTGGTGGACCACGGCTGGATTCGGCCATCGCCCGGGGAGCCAGAACCCCGCCCTGGTCGCCCCTCGAAGACCTTTGATGTCCATCCGTCGATCTTGCGCGGTGAAACCTCCGGGAACCATGGCCAAAATGGCCAAAACCTTGGTGGTGTGCAGTGAAGCACAAGCTGCTCGACTCCGAAGCCGGGTTCGCCTTGTGGCGCCGCTCGCCCGGCAAGTACATCGTCACGGGCCTGGACCGCGAGCACATGACGGCGTACCACGCGCTCCCCGACGAGATGGACCGCGCATGGAGGATAGCCCTCCCCCTTGTCGATGGGAAGATCGACGCTGCCCTCGACTACCTCGCCCCCGATCCCATGTCGCACGCCAAGGCCCTGGCCCTCTTCCAGTCCGTCACCTGCGAGGCGCAACGGTTCGCCTTCTCAATGGCCAGCAGTCCGAGGAGGGCGAAGTCATGAGGTGTGCCGTCCAGGGTCACATACTGGTAGGTCTCCTTCTGGAGGCCCTGGGGGGGCCCCCCCTCGCGGGGTCCTTCGCAAGGGGGGGGTACCGATCGAAATGGTAGCGTTACTCCGTTTTTCTCCCCAAAGGGACCCAAATTTCCCCCCGCGGCGGGGAGGACTTGGCTCGTGAAAGGAAAATCGCCGGCCCGGCCGCGGAAGCCCACGAGCTCGCCCCCGCTGCTCGAGGCGCTCAAGGAATTGCCCCAGCCGCTCGCGGCCTGGGTGTTGGGGATCACCCCGCGAGGGCTTCGGGAGATCCCCGACGCGCCGCGCACCCCGGCAGGACGGTTCGACATCCGCCGGCTCGTGGAGTGGTGGCTCTTGTCGAAGGGCGCGGCGGGCTCCAGCAACCTCGAGAGGTTGCGGCTCGCAAAGGCGATTGAGGCCGAGCGGGACAACGCGGTCAAGTCTGGGGAACTTGTGCGAGTAGAAGATGTCCGCATGGAGGTGCGAGCCGTCGCGCGTGTTTTCAAATTGACGATGCAGCCCCTCGCGGATTCGCATCCGGGATTTCGCGAACAATGGCGGGAGGCCGTCGAGCTTGTGTGGCGCCGGACGCTGGCTGTTTTCGCAGGAGACAAAGAGACATGGGAATCGAGCTCATCAGGATGTTTTTCCGAGAAGCCACCCCTCGGAGGCGAGCAAAGCCCCGCGCGCGTCGCGGCGGCAGGGCCCAGCGGCGAAGACTCGAAACCGTGAAGAAGCGGAAGTAAAGCCGCCCGCGGCCATGTCGGCCGCGGCCATTGGAATGAAGGAGAGGCAGATGGAGCTTGAACACCCGGAGCTCGCAGACCTTGCGGCCGAGATCATCGCGACCGCGCGACAGGAGGTCGAAAGGTGTTACGCGCCGTTGAAAGCGCGCGTCGCGGCGCTGGAGGCGCGCCTTGTTGTGGCGGAAAAGGAACGGAGAATCGAAATCATCAACACCCCCCCAGCCGCCGACAAAAAGCCCGTGCCCTGGGTCATCGAACGGGGTGACGATGGGCGCGCGTCGCGCTTCGTCCCCGATTGTTCGGAGTAGGTCTCGCCATTTGTGAAAGGGAAAGCCACGATGACATTCGAGATGAGAGCAGCGGCCCCTTGGGCGGAGAAGGAAAAGCTCGAGGTGAATTCCTGTCCGAGCTGCCGGAAACCGTACGGCGTCGAGTTTAAGAGGACGGAGGCTTGGACCGCCTGGCGCTGCGAGATCAACGTGATGGGCGAGCGCGGAATCCTTCATCACGGCTGCGACATGATCTTCCTCACGTTGCCCGGCGGGGGGAGATTCGCGACCAAGCTCAAGGCCGCATCGTTCGACCGGCGGAACGACTTCCCCTTGCTCGAGGAAATCGCCGCCGCGTTCATCGAACGCCGAGCGAAGGACTTGAGGCAGATCGCCGACCGCAAGGCCGACGACCTCGAGGAGGCGAGGCTCCGCAAGGTCGGGGAGAAAAGAACGTGCGTCGAGCGGAGCTGCCCGCGGTACTACAGGCCCTTGACCTTGTATGGCCGAGACCGGTTCTGTTCGTCCTGCGGCGCCCCGGCGGTTCTCCGAGCCTCAGAGCTCGTAAAGAAGTGACTCCAAACCTCTTTTGAAAGGCGACGCCATGGCGACATGCAGCGAATGCCCCGGGACGATGGTCCTCTCGAGCGGGCCGGGATCGCCCCTAATTTGCGCCTTCCAGTTCCACGGCAAGCCCCACGGTGGCTTGCCGGAAGCGGCCGTTGACGACGGCGGCGGGACGAAGGGCGACAACAGCCCGGCGAGCGGCCATTGTCCCAACCTGACGTGCAAGGCGACGATGGGCCTCACGTTCCTGTCCGGCTCCGCGAGTCGCGGACTCTTCGAGTGCCCGACATGCGGCGAGCAGTTCACGGATTGGACTTCGGCCCACGTGGCGAGCGCGAAGAAGTCCGGCGAGGACGTCGCCCGCCACGCGGCACGGGTGGAGGCCGCGGCCCATGACGAACGGCGGAGGGGCGTCATTGAGATGCGGGCCGAACAGCGTCGAAGCAGATAAAGTCCGGGTGCTGTCACACCCGACCATCCGGGGTGGGTGAAAGCCGCGCCCGCTCCGGAAATCTTGATCCGCGGCGACGCCGAGGAGAACACCCGGACGGGCTCTTGTTCAGCCGTCCGGTCCTCGGCGTCCTGGAGCTACTGAGGGGGTTGACCGTGACATATCGCGACGAGCAAGACATTTGGCTTGAGGGCGAGATCCAACGGGAAGTCAAGAAGGCCAACGCGCCGTTGCTCCGAAAAGTCGCGGCCCTCGAGCACCTCTGTGTTGAAATGGGGGTGCGGGTCGCGGCGCTCGAGGCGAAGATTGCGGACCTCGAGCGCCGGCGAGCGGAGAAGCAGTGAACATCCGCGGGACCTGCCCGCGGCCCGAGTGCGAAGGTGAAGCGGGGCCGCTTGGGGTGGCTCACGTCCCCCTGGCTCGGTGCTATCGCTGCGGGGCTGTATTTCCCCAAGCGCATCCCGCTGCGGTCCTCTACCCGTCCCCCGCGGGGCGAGGTCCGGCGCTCGCGGCATGGGCGATGGCATTCGAGTTACTCGGGAAGTGTTCCGGCTGCGG
The DNA here is from genome assembly GCA_023261405.1 of Planctomycetota bacterium. Lineage (GTDB taxonomy): Bacteria > Planctomycetota > MHYJ01 > MHYJ01 > JACPRB01 > JACQFK01. The sequence continues at coordinate 2,497 of JAHFOZ010000098.1, read as the reverse complement.
CGCACCGGCGAACATGGGAGCTTTCTGCCCTGGGTGCTTCTCACGAGTCGGCGGATCGGTCGCCGTCATGAAGGCGCGGAGCGTGCAACCATGAGCAACCCCGCAGGCCCCAAGCGCACGCTGGCAGACCTTCTCGAGCCCGAAGCGTTCTTCAGGCCCGGCAAACTCCCTTGCCCCTTGTGTTTGAAGTTGATCGGCACGGGCGGGATGAAGGGATGGTTGATCCGGCGCCTGGGGCTTCACTTCCAGAAGTGCAGGCCGCGATGGACCGTCGAGCGGCTGCGGAGGTGAGTAGATGGGCTGGATGATTGAGGTAACAGGCGGAATTACGGGCCGAGCGAAGAAGGGGGAGCGTCCGGCGATTGTGAGACTGCTTCGAAATGGGCGCTGGCAAGTGGTTCGTTTCCGGCTGCACTCCATAGCTCGACCGAATACGGTCCGGGCGAGAAAGAGGAGACGTTCTTGAGTTTCACGTGCCCGCAGTGTCTGCGTAAGGAAGTTTCGTCCGCAGGCTGCGCCGGCATGGGTATACTGAGGAATGGCATCCCATCTCGTACAAACTTCAGGACCAGATTCGGTCGGAACTCGTCCCCTCCTTCGAACGTGAGGAGGACGAAAACGCCAAAGCTGACGGCCTTAGTTGTGGCGTCGATCCTGACTCGGAATGAGCCCGGGTTGAGAACAATATACGGAGAGTCGAGGCCACGCTGCTTATCGACCGCGTCGCAGATGAAGAATCCCGCAATCTTCATGGGGTCCGATCATCACTCGAGCCGTCTCCTCGCGCAACGCTTTCGAGGGGGGGGGCGCGCGATCATGCGGACACCCGCGCGGATTTCGGGAAGTCCTTGAGGAGCAACACCGGCCCGGGTTAGAGTAGGTGCGGCTGGGTGCGATTGTTGTAGATATCGAGTCGATATCTGTGTATACTGGAGGTATGAGATACATGAGCCCCACGGGTGGAAGGAAGCTCCTGACGGCGCCGTATCTTCTGAGAATGGCTCCGGGACTCAAGAAGGCGTTGGAAGTCCTGGCGAAGGCGGATCGGCGCGGCTTGGGGGATTACATCAGGGTGACGCTTGAGGATCACGTGGCCCGGAAGCGCAAGTAGCGCCCCTCGGGGCGCGGAAGGAGGCGGTTCAATGTCGAGGGTATACCAGAACGAGGCGGGCCGGTGGGGGATCGACTATACGGACCTGTCGGGGCGGCAGATTCGCCGTCTCACCGATGCGCAGACGAAAACGGAAGCGAAGGCCCTGCTCTCCGCCAAGCTCTCCGAGAACGTCAAGGCGGAGATCATCGGCGCCGCGACCGGTGCGGCCGTCTGCATGAAGCTCGAGGACTTCATCCGCAAGACCTACCTCCCGCACGTCAAAGCCACCCGGACGGAGCGCACCTATGACAACTACGTCGGGTACGCGGAGACGATCATCAAGCGCATCGGGCAGAAGCCCCTCCGGCAGATTCGCCGGGGTGACGTAGAGGACTTCATGCGGGAACGGATCGAGAAGGGGACCACTAGGCATGGGGCGAAGCTGGCCCCCGCCAGCATCAACCGGGAGATTTCCTTCCTCCGGGCCGCGCTCTACAACGCCATGACCCGGGAGTACATCCCGAGCAACCCCGCGGCACGGATGAAGCTCCTTCCGGAGGAGAACGAGCGCACCCGGGTTATGACCCCGTTCGAGGAGAAGGAGATCATCGAGCACTCCCCGGCGTGGCTGGTCCCCATTATCAAGGTAGCAACCCTGGCCGGACTGCGGCAGAGCGAGATACTCGGGGTGCGCCGGAAGGACGTCAAGGGGGGCATGATCTTCGTCTCGGCGGGATGCAAGAGTCACGAGCGGAGGGAAGTCCCCATCACGCCGGACCTCGAGTCCGTCCTCGCCAATCTTACGCGTCAGACGGAGGCGGAAGGCAGCGAAGGCCGTCTCTTCTGGAATGCGTCGTCCGGCGTGGCGTACAACCGTTCCCAAGTCTCCGACCACTTCGAGCGGGCCGTGCGCCATGCTAAGGTGGATGACTTGCACTTCCACGACCTTCGCCGGACGTTCGCGTCACGGCTGGCGGAGCGCGGCGTCTCCCTCCAGACGATCGCCGACCTCCTGGGCCACGGGGCTACCTACGTCACGGAGCGTTACGCCCACCTCCGGCCCGAGACGCTCCGGGAAGCGGTCGCGCTGCTCTCACTGGGTCAAAGGGCCCCGGAAGTCAGCAAGAATCCAGCAATGGAAACGGGTCTCCGGGCTGTCGGAGGCACCCGTGCGTAAGCCCTTGTGGTGGAGGGGGAGGGATTCGAACCCTCGAGGCCCTTGCGGGCCTTCCAGTTTTCAAGACTGGCGCAATCGACCGCTCTGCCACCCCTCCGGTGCGAGAGAACCAGGAATCACGGACCAAGAATCACGAGGAGAGAAGACGAGACGACTACCGGGAGGCGGGACGCCATGATCGGGCGAAGTCCACGGGCATCAGGCTACAAGAGGCAGGTCGGCGGGTC
>JAHFOZ010000525.1 GCA_023261405.1 Planctomycetota bacterium | reverse complement strand
AGCCGAACAACGAAGCGGCCCAGGCCACGGAGTTGCCGCTGGGCTCCACGGCCAACGGCGTCGTCGAGGCGCAGAACTTCGATCACTACCGGTTCAGTGCGAAGAAGGGGCAGCGGATCGTTGTGGAGGCCATGGCTCTCCGTCTCGACTCGCGCGCGCAGGTGGTGGTGACGCTTCTCGACGGCGCGGGACGGTTCCTTCGCAAGGCGACCGCCGGGCGTTCCCAGGACCCGGTTTTCGATTTCACCGCGGCGGAAGACGGGATTCACGTGGTCCGCGTGAACGATCTGATGTACCGGGGCGGAGACGAGTACTTCTACCGCCTCACGGTCCGCACGGGACCCTGGATCGATTTCGTCGATCCCCCGGTGCTGCAAGCCGGCGCCGAAAGCGAGGTGACGCTGTACGGCCGGAACCTCCCGGGAGGGACCCCGGCCGAGGGCCTCCCGCTCGAGAAGCTCGTGGTGAAGATCAAGGCGGGCGCCGAATCGTCCATCAGCGACAGCCTCCAGCGTCCGGTGGAGGCGGCGGGCGATTTCATCACGTACTCCATTGCGGGACCCGACGGACGCTCCAACGGCGTGCGGCTTCTCGTGGGGGACGAGCCCTTCGTGCGCGAGGCCGAGCCGAATGACGTCGCCGACAAGGCGCAGAAGGTGACCCTCCCGGTCCAGGTGGTGGGCCGCTTCCAGGAAGCGGGGGACCGCGACTGGGTGGAGTTCGAGGCGAAGAAGGGCGAGAAGCTCTGGATCGAAGTGACGAGCCAGGGCCTCGGGCTCCCGACGGACCCGGCCATCGTGATGCAGCAGGTGACCCAGGGCGAGAAGGGCGAGGTTTCCGTGAAGGACCTCACGGAGACGGACGACCAGGGCACCCCGATGCCCAAGCGCGACGGGGCGGAGAAGCGCTATCGCATGAGCCCGGAAGATCCGGGTTTGCTTTTCGCCGTGCCCGCGGACGCCCGATACCGGGTGATGGTTCGCGACCTGTACGCGCAGGGCGATCCGCGGTTCTTCTATCGGCTGGTGATCCGCGCCCCGCGTCCGGACGTCCGGCTGGTGGCGTTCCCCGTGGAGGCGTTCCCGGGCGAGAACAAGATGAGCACCCAGGCGTGCGTGCTGCGCCGGGGCGGCTCCGAGCGCTTCCAGGTGGTCGCGTTCCGGAAGGAAGGGTATGACGGGCCGATCCGGCTGGAGGCCGAAGATCTTCCCCCGGGGGTTTCGGCGAGGCCGGTGATCCTCCAGGCCCCGGACCAGACGGCGGGCGATTTCGTGCTCCATGCCGCGCCGGATGCGGCGGGCTTCGCAGGGGGCTTCCGCATCGTGGCCAGGGTGATGGTCGGGGGGAAGGAGATCTGCCGGACGGCGCGCGGGGCCGAGGTCGTGTGGGCCGTGGGAGACTCCCAGAAGGACGCCCTCGCCACCCGCCTCACGGACCGCCTGGCGCTTGCGGTGGACGACCACTTCATGACCCCGTTCACGGCGAAGCTGGGGGAGGCGAAGCCCTACAGGATGGTGCGCGGGGGGAAGATCTCCATCCCTGTGAAGCTCGTCAAGAACGCGGACTTCAAGGACAACGACAAGGCCCAGGTGAAGCTGACCGCCGTGGGGATCCCCGGACAGGCGAACCAGAAGCCCGTCGTGGTGAAGGAAGTGACGCTCGACCTGAAGAAGCCCGAGGTGGAGATCGAGGTGGACATCACCGAGAAGGCCGCGCTGGGGCCGATGACCTTCCACCTCACGGGAGAGGTCCAGGTGCCCTTCCAGCGGATGCCCGAGCGCATCAAGGCCATGGAGGACGACAAGAAGCGCGTCGAGAAGGTGACCAAGGAGGTCTCCGACGAGATGAAGGCCGCCGAGACCGCGCGCGGCGGGGCGGACAAGAAGGCCCAGGAGGCCGCCCAGGGGCTGGCCAAGGCGAAGACCGAGATGGAGAAGGCGGCCAAGGCCGGCGAGGCGGAGGCGAAGGCGAAGGCCGAGGCGGCGCTGAAGGACGCGGAGGCGAAGGCGAAGGCAGCAGAGGACGACAAGGCCAAGGCCATGGCCTCCGAGGCGACGCTCAAGGAGTTGATCAAGTCCGCCGACACGGTCATGAAGAAGATCACGGACGACTCCAAAAAAGCCACGGATGCCGCGAAGGAAGTGAAGGTCAAGATCTGGCTGGCCTCGCTGCCCGTCCTGCTCGAGATCGTCGCGTCGCCCCTTTCGCTCAAGGCGGAGCCCGTCACCGTAAAGGCCGCGGACAAGGTCGAGGCGGCCGTGGACGCCGTGCGCGAGTTCGGGTTCGCCGACGAATTCAAGCTGGAGCTTCAGGCCCCGGGCGGCGTGGGCATCAAGCTGTCCGAGGGTGGGGTGTTCGCCAAGGATGCCGCCCAGGCGAAGGTGACGCTGACGGCCGACAAGGCTCTCAAGCCCGGCGACTACACCGTGACGCTCCGAGCCCAGATCAAGTTCAACGGCAGGTCCATCACCGTGGACCAGCCGCTCGCGGTGAAGGTCGAGCCCGCCGCGCCGGCGCCCGCGTCGCCGTAGCCGGGCGCCTGCGGGTCCCCCTGATCCGTTCCATGGCGGATGGGGTGTCTTTTCCTTGATTGCCGACGCCTGCGGTGCTACCAGAGATGCGCTTTCGGAGGGGCCTTTCCATGGCGAAGTACCTGATGATCGAGTCCCGCGACCCGCAGGAGGCGGCCGCCGTGGGAGAGTTTACGGATCTGGCGCGCGACCTGCAGGCCGCGGGCAACGACGTGACGCTCTACCTCGTGCAGAACGGCGTATTCGGCGCCCGGAAGGGGTTCCAGGGAAGCCGGGTTGCCCAGTTGGGAAAGGTTTCCGTGCTCGCGGATGACTTCTCGCTCCGGCAGAGGGGGATCACCGACGGCGAAATTGTTTCCGGTGTCCGGGCGTCCGGCATCGGCGCCCTGGTCGACCTCCTGGCCGAGCCGGGCGTCCGCGCGATGTGGCATTAGGGAGGGAAGAACGATGGCGGACAAGACGATCACGCTCCTCCTGATGGATCCGCCGTACGAATCGGAGACGACGACGACCGCCTTCCGGATCGCCAGCGAGGCCCAGAAGAAGGGCATCAAGGTCCAGGTCTTCGCGTACGAAGGCGCCGTGTCGCTCACCGTGGCGGCGCAGAAGCCACACCCGAACGTCCCCAAGGGCTGCGCGGACGTGAAGGTGCAGAACCACCCGACGACGAAAGCGTGGGTGGAGGGCCTGTTTGCGAAAGGCAACATCGAGTGGACCTACTGCGGCCTCTGCGCCGACGAGCGCGGGGGCGAGGGGGCCATGATCCCGCAGGTGAAGCGCGGGACCCCCGGCGATTTCGTGAAAGCCATGAACGCGGGCACCAACGTGCTCGTGATCCCCACTAAGTAGAAGTCTCTAAGTTTATACGAATGCGCATCATTGATTCGTCCTGGGTCGTGGTAGACTTCCCTTCGGAGAGGAAGAGGGGGGAAGTTCTACATGCCAGCAGCCGTATCG
>JAHFOZ010000097.1 GCA_023261405.1 Planctomycetota bacterium | reverse complement strand
TTCCATGCGGACCATCGACCTGACCTACTGCACCAACGTGCACGCGCTGGGCACCCCGGAGGCCTGGTTCGCGGCCCTGAAGTATTTCGGGCCCGCCGTCCGCGCCCGCCTGGGCTGGACCGACATGCCGCTGGGTCTCTGGTGGCAGGCCCCGCTCGCCGAGGCCGCCGCGCGCGACCCGGAACCCACCGCGCGCTTCCTCCGGGAGAACGGGCTGCGCGCGTTCACCTGCAATGCCTTCCCTTACGGCAATTTCCACGACGCCGTGGTGAAGACCAAGGTCTACCACCCGGACTGGAGCACCCCCGAGCGGCTCCGGTACACGAAGCACTGCGCCACCGCCCTGGCCGCCCTCCTCCCCGAGGCCGGCTTCGGCACCCTCTCGACCCTGCCCCTGGGCTGGCGCCACGACTGGGACCCCGGCAAGACCGCCCGGGCCGTCGAGCAGCTCCTCGCGTGGGTCGACTTCGCCGCCGACCTCGAGCGCCGGACCGGAAAGCGCCTCGCCCTGGCCCTCGAAGCCGAGCCCGGCTGCATCCTCGAGCGCACGCCCCAGGTCATCGCGTTCTGGCGCGGCACCCTCCTTCCCGCCGCGGCCCGCGAGGCCCCGCTCGCGCGCCATCTGGGCCTCTGCTATGACACCTGCCACCAGGCGATCCAGTTCGAAGATCCCGAGGGGGCGCTCGACGCCCTCCGCCGCGCCGGCATCCCCGTCCACAAGATGCAGCTCTCCAGCGGGCTGGCCTTCGCGGCCGATCCCGCCCGCGCCTCGCTCCCTTCGCGGCAGGCCTTCGCCGAGCCCCGCTTCCTGCACCAGACCCGCGCGCGCGGGCCGTCGGGCATCGCCGACTTCGACGACCTCCCCGACGCGATGGAGCGGGCGGACTGGAGCCTGCCCTGGCGGACCCACTTCCACCTGCCCCTGCAGGCCGAAAGCCTCCTGGACGCGCAGGCCGTGGGGACCACCCGGGGGGACATGCTGCGGGCCTACCGCTTCGCGCTGAAGCACGACCTCTGCCGCCATTTCGAGGTGGAGACCTACACGTGGTCGGTGATGCCCGAGCAGGAGCGGCCCGCGAACGACGAGGCGCTGGCCGCGGCGATGGCCCGCGAAATCGCCTTCATCGTCGACCAGACGCCGCCCGACGTGAGCATCGCCGGGCGCCCGGGATAGCCGCCTTGCCCCTCCCCGGACGAAGCGGGGCGGTGTCCGAAAAAAGGGCGAAGAGGTCTTTCTGGGGGAAGAATCCCCGGAGGGAGTGCGATGCGCCCCCTCTTCTCTCCCTTCGACCCCCTTCGTATCATCCATCCGCCTATCCGCAGCACGGGCTCTTAATAGCCGAGCCACTGGGGTCGCCGCTCCACGGTGACCGTCCCCCGGTGCTCCATGCGGCCCCTGGAGTATTCGTAGACCCGGACCACCATGTTGGGTCGATGATCATCCGCGGTGTACGTAATCGGCGGCGTCAGGCCCTGGGGATCGAAGTCCCTCAGGGTCTCGAGCGCCCTCTTGATCCCCGGCCCGTTGAGGTCTCCCTGCGACTGCGCCCGCCGGAGCCCCTCGCAGAGCACCATCATGGACACCCAGCCCCTCACGAAATGAGTCGTCCTGGGTTCGTCCCGGGCGGCTTCGCGGAGGGGCTCCATGCCGGGCACGGGGTCGCCGAAGACCGCCGAGCCCTGGAGCCCCAGCACGCCCTCGGCCGCGTCGCCGGCGAGCTGGATGAGATCCTCATCGTTGCCCCAGAGATTGACGAAGAAGCGGGTCTGGAAGTCGAGCGTGCGGGCGTCCTTCAGGATGACGCTCGTCGAAGGGGTGGTCCCGCCGATCCAGGTGAAGTCGGGCGCCCGCTCCTTGAGCCTCCCGAGCTGAGGAGTCGCCTCGAGGGCGTTTAGGCTCACGATCTCCTCGCCCACGATCTCGAACCCCAGCTCCTCGGCGTACTGCTTTCCCGCCGGGATCGGCGACTTGCCGTAGGGGTGGTCTGGAAATACGAAGGCGACCCTGGGCTTGCGGGGTTGCTTCCAGGTGCCCCGGAGATACTTGAGCCCCGCGCGCAGCTGCGTCGAGTAGTCTGAGGCGATGATGAAGTTGTAGGGTGCCTTCTTTGGATCCGTGAACTGGGCCGCGTACGAGGCGGAAAGAAAGGGGATCTTGTCCTGGCTCGCCTGCTGGGTGAGTGCCTCGGTGTCGCCGGTCCCCCAGCTCTGGATTGCCACGACCCGACCCACGGTCTTTAGCCAGTCGTAGATCTGCAGGGCCTCGGAGATCCTGTTCGCATAATCCACCCGGACGAGCCGGACCTTCTTCCCCGCGATCCCTCCCTGGGCGTTGAGCCAGTCGGTATAGGCCTGGACGCCCTCGGCGTAGGGCACGCCGATGTGGGACGTGGATCCGCTGAGGTCGGCCAACTGTCCCACCGCGATTTCGGCCTCTCGCGCGATCAGCGTATCGGGGCGCCGCTGGACGATGACCACGAAGGGCGTATTCCCCACGGGAGCTATCCCGGCCCACCAGGGGCCCTTGTAGCGCGCGTCCCGCTCCGCCAGGGGATCCTCGTACCGTTCGTCGATGACGGCAACCTGTCCCGGGTCCGAGGATTTCAGCTCTCCCCAGGACAGCTTGGGGACGAAACTCTTGAGGCCCGGCGTGTTGACCTTCACTGTTTCCTCGCCCCTGCGGATGGCGGGATGCACGACGACCAGATAGTCGCTGGGCGAGTAGCCTCCGTAGGAATCGGGGTCCCAGCGACCGACCACGACGACCTTGTGACGCTCGTCGTGCAGCCGCGGGAGACCCAGGTTCGAATCGGTTGTGAACGAGGCCCCCAGGACCCCGACCACCGGAGCCTCCCCCTCATAGCCCCGGTACACCGGCACCGAGAGGGTGAACTTGCACATGTTTTTCGGGTTTTTCGTGATGACGGAGAAACAGACCCTCGATACGTGAACGGATTCCATGCCTCTCTTGCCGGCATGCTCGAAGGCGCCCCGGTACCATTCGCGGCGGCTGAAATCCTTGCCGACAATGGACTCATCATGCGGAGAGGAGGTGGTCATCACTCCGCGGTCGTCGAACAGGAACCAGTTCTCGAAGGACGACTTCTCTCCCGGCTCGGCGAACCCGCGGGCCGGGTCATCGAATCTCCGGCGGACGCGATCCAGCAACTCCTGCAGCCCGTTCGAATCCTTCCCTTGCAGCAGGCCGGGCAGCTCCGGGTCCTGGGCCGCCTCGACGACGGCGCCGCTCCAGTCCTTGATCTTCATCAGCACGCGGTCCGCCACCGCGCTGGAGGTGTAGAGGAGCTCATGGCGAAGCCCCCGGCGCCGCTCCTCCTCCAGGACGCGCGCGACGCGCGCCTCCGAGGATCGCCGGACGTAGACGACCGAGCCCAGCACCGAGAGCGCGAGCGCCAGGGCCGCGAGCCCCACCTTGGCCGGGTGCCGCCGGCACAGGCGCCAGAAGCGGGCCCAGGCCGGGAGCGGGCGAACGGACGTGGGGCGACCGACCAGCCAGGCCTTCAGGTCGTCCTCCAGATCCTTCGCCGAGGCGTATCTGCTCTTGGGATCGCGTTCCAGGCACTTCATGCAGATCAGTTCCAGCCCAAGGTTGATGCCCGGATCGACCGAGCGCAATGGAGGCGCGTCCCTTTCGGTCTTCATCCGGAGAGTCTCGAGCGTGCTCGCTCCCCGGAAGGGGACGCGGCCCGTGAGGAGTTCGTAGAGGACCACGCCCAGGCTGTAGACGTCCGCCGCCGTCGTGAGCGGTTTCTTGCTGGGCTCCGCCTGCTCCGGGGACATGTATGGGATGGACCCGATGGCTTCGCCCCTCGTCGTGATTCCGTCGCCGCCGTCCAGGCGCTTGGCGATCCCCCAGTCCGCGACCTTCGGATCCCCCTTGCCGTCGATCAGGATGTTGCCGGGCTTCAGATCCCGGTGGACGATCCCGCGCTGGTGCGCGTGGTGGACGGCGCGGGCCACCTTGATCATGAGCCGGACGGCCTTCCTGGGCGACGCGCGGAGCCGGTCGAGGTGCCGGTCGAGGCCCCCTCCCTCGACCAGGTCCATGGTGAAGTAGGGCTGCCCGTCGTGCTCGCCGAACGCGCGGATCGGGACGATGTTCGGATGGTCCAAGCTCATGACGGCCCTGACTTCGAAGTGGAACCGCTGGACGTCCTCGGCCGTGGCGTGAGATCCCCCGAGGATGACCTTGAGCGCGACCGGGCGGTTCCGGCCGGGATCGCGGGCCTTGTAGACGATGCCCATGCCCCCATTGTTGATCTCCTCGAGGAGCTCGAACTGGGCGAAGGGCCGCGGCTGGAACGGCGGCTCGCCGGTGCCGGCCAGGTCCCGCACCGGCTTGAAGAGGCGGGTGACTTCGTCCAGGTCCCCGAAGAAGTTCCGCAGCCCCTCCTCGTGCGCCGGGTGTCGGGCGATGAACTCGCCGCGGTCGGGAGGGCGCCCGCCCCCGGCCGCTTCCATGAATTCCGCGATCGACTGGTCAAGGCCTTCGTCGGGGGGCACCATTCACCTCGTGTCTCTCATGAGTTCGCGCAGCCTGGCCTGGGCCGGGCGGAGCAGGCGCGCGACGGCGTGCCGGGTTTTCCCCATCAGCTCCGCCGTCTCGGCCAGGGTCAGTCCCTGGAAGTGGATGAGCTCGATGGCCCGGCGCTCGTCGGGGGGGAGCTTCTCCAGCGCCTCGGCCAGGCGGAGGGCCTCCTCGTGCCGGACCAGGGCGGTCAGGGGGGAGGTCAAGCTCCGGACCTGCTCTTCCGCCCGGGCCACTTCGACCTCGCGGTCGACATCGTTCCTCCCGCAGCGGAGCCTCCGGGCCTCGTCGATGATCCTCAGCCCGAGGATCTGCTTGAGCCAGGCCAGGAGCTCCTTCTCCGAGGAGCCGCGAAAGTCGTCCCGTTTCTGGTGAGCCTCGGCCATCGTCTTCTGCACGAGGTCGGAGGGATCCACCTGCCTCCAGTAGCGGGGGTTGAAGCTGCGGGCGGCGAGGAGTCGAAGGAGCGGGCGGAATCGGGCCAGAGTGTCTCCCCACGCGTCGCCGCCGAACGCCGTCACGAGTCCCGGCACCGCAGGTACTCCCTTCCTTGAACCCCTTCCCTGTTTCCTGAGTATACAACCGGCGCCCGGCCACCCGGATCGATGGGCGTAGTCCATGCTCGATCTCCCTGGGAAGATAGGCGAAAAGGCGCCCCGGAATGCGCGGGGATTCCGAAATCGTCCGGCCCTCGCATTTTCGCCGCGCTTCCCCCGGCCCCGTTTCGCCCACTCTCATAGACAAGCGCTCGCGAAGGAGGGCCCCATGAAGACGCTCGACCCGAAACCCGACACGTTCGCCCCGGCCGGCCTGCGCGGCTGGCGCCTGCGCTTCCCCTCGCCGCTCCCCCTGGCCACGCCGGCCGTCGCGAGCGGCAGGGTGTTCGTGGGGGGCGGGTATGGCTCGCACGCGTTCTACGCGCTCGACGCCGCGACGGGACGGGAGCTGTGGACGCTCCACACAAAGGACGACGGGCCCACGGCGGCGGTGGCCGTCGACGGGTTCGTGGCGTTCAACACCGAGTCCTGCACGCTCTACGTCGTCGAGGCGGAGACGGGGAAGGTGGCGTGGGAGCGCTGGCTGGGCGACCCGCTCATGGCCCAGCCCGCCGCCGATCTCGAGCGCGTCTACATGGCCTACCCGGCGCGCGGGGGCGAACACCGCCTGGCGGCGTTCGAGCTCCGGACGGGCAAGCCGGTGTGGGAGGCGCCGATCGGGCACGACATCGTGACGGCCCCGGTGCTGGACGGGGGGAAGGTGTACGTGAGCACCTACGACGGGTTCGTGCGCCGCTTCGACGCGGCGAGCGGGGCGGCCGAATGGTCCAAGGACTACCGGGCCACGAGCGCTCCGTGGATAGCGGGGGAAGAGGTGCTCGTGAGCACGCGCGAGGAAGGCGTGGAAGCCCCCCGGGAGGGCCTTCACTCCTTCCGGGCGGCCACCGGCGGGAGGCACGCCTCGCTCCACGCGGCGAAGAGCGCGCACTACCTGCGCCCGAGGCGGGGCTCGCACGAGGCGGCGCTCCACGACGCCTACGACGCATCCGTGGGCTTCTCGGCCGCCCCGGCGGCCGCCAAGCTCGACAAGGTCGAGGCCCTCACGGGTGAGTACCGGGTCTACGGGGGCTGGCGCTACCAGGGCTCCCGCCCCGTGACCTCCGGCGGGCACTGCTACTCGATCGCGGGCGACGAGATCGAGCGGGTCGAGACGGATTCCCATCGCCGGTCCTGGAAGAAGAAGCCGACCACGGACGAATCGGGGAGCCGGGGCCTTCATCCGCCCGCGGTGTGCAACGGGAAGCTCTTCCTCACGACCTCCGACGGACGCCTCCGCTGCCTGAAGGAGGAGGACGGGGAGGAGCTATGGCAGGTTGAGGTCGGGAAGCCCATGGAGTGGAGTCCGGCCGTGGCCTCGGGCCGGGTCTTCGCCGGCACGGTGGACGGTGAGCTCCTCTGCGTCGAGACGGGCGACCCGGCCGACGACGGCTGGCCCATGTGGGGAGGCGGCCCGGGCCACAACGGGCACTCCTAAATCACGAAGGAGGATGAGCATGATGTCCAGAGCGCTGAGGAGGGTCGACGAGTATTGGGCCGCGTACTTCGGCTGCTCGACGGCGGACCTCGACGAGGACAGGACGCTCGTCGTCCCGCACGCCGCGCTCCGGGGCTACGACGACGCCGTGGCCTTCCGGCACGGCCCGGCCTGCATCGTCTCGGTGCCCGAAACGGTGCCCGAGATCGGGCGCGAGAAGCTGCGCGGGGCGCCGCCCGACCGCGCCTTCGACCCCGAGGTGCTCGCGAAGTCGTTCGTGGTGTGGCAGGACCAGGTCTCGCCGCCGGCATGGGTCGGGATCTGCGTGCCGGCCGACTTCAGGCCCCTGCCCTCGTCGGCGCGGCTCCTCACGGTCGACGACTCGGACGCGATCCGGCGGCTGGCCGAGGGCTGCGGCGAGGGGGCGTGGAACGCGAGCGAGTTCTATCTCCGGCGCGACCCCACCTTCGGGATCTTCGCCGGGGAGGAGCTCGTCGCCGCCTCGGGGTACGTGAACCTGGACGGGGCGCTCGCCTACATCGGCGTGGTCACCCACCCCGAGCACCGCGGCAGGGGCTGCGCGAAGGCGGCGGCGAGCGCCAGCATGGAGTTCGCGCTGGACCTGGGCCTCGTCCCCATGTGGCGCACGGTGGCCTCGAACGAGCCGGCGATCGCGGTCGCGCGCTCGCTGGGCTTCCTTCCCTACGCGTACACGATCGACGTCCAGCTCACTCCGGGCGACTTCTAAGCGGGGTGTAGGGGAGGTGGAAGACGTGGAGGAAGTCCTGGCAGAACTTGTCCACTGGCTGCTCCCTTGGGTCTGGGACTCCGCCCCGGCGTTCGACACCGGATCCCGACCGGCCCCGCGTACCCCCGCCCCGCGGCGATCTGGCCCCAAGCTTCCCGGGAAGGTGCTGCCTTCCGGGTTGGTTCTCCGGCTGGGAGCAGGAACCCAGTGCCCCGTCTGCAAGGACCCGCTGAAGAAGAACTTGATCGCCTGCCCGCGGTGCATGACCCCGCAGCACAGGGAATGCTGGGTTTACGCCGGAGGGTGTTCGACGTACGCCTGCCGGACACGACGATCCAAAGCCATTCGGCTCGCGCCCCCCCTCGATCCGCCGGCACCGGCGTGGGAGGAAGCGGCGCCGGATCGGCCGCCGCTCCACACTCACCCCGCCTTGCAGGCACCTGTTGCGGCCCTCGTCTTGGGATTGATCGTGGCGCTCGGGTATGGCCTGACCGAGGCAACGCCGCGCTTCACGGGTCCGCCCAAGAACGACAACTACCGGCCGGTCATGGTCTCGGCCCGATGGACGCCGCCGCACCGGGAGGATGTCTGGCACCAGGGTCTACGGCCGTACCAGCCGAGCGCCCAAGCCCCTACCTTCTACGGTGAGCTGGGTCTGAACGTCCACAACCCCGCGTTGCCCTCCCACGTGGATCGCTGGGGACGGCCCATCGTCCCGGCCCCCCGGGGACGACCCTCGGTACAGGATCCCGAGGGCTGGCCGGGGCGCCCGTCTCCCTGGACCAGCCAGCCCGGCTACCAGCCCTACGGACCCACACCTCCGCAGCGCCGCGGTTTCGGTCCATCCCCTGTTCCGCCATGGAATCACCGAAGATGATTATTCGAGGGCCGAGGACGGCCCGATCTTTCAGGGAAATAAACCTGCTCCGCTTTGAGATCGTGGAGGCCTGTTTGAGGCGCTCCAGGTTCGCCGGACTGATGGCGACGGCCAGGTCCACGTCCCGGGTGAACTCGGCGGCCCCGTACAGGATGCACGCCTGTCCGCGCATGAGAAGCGCCTGGACTTTCCTCCGCTGGAACCTGAAAAGGGCTCCGGGAATCGGGCTCAGGATCACACGTGCCCCCCAGAGCCAGGAAGTTCGGCCATAGACGTTGGGACTCCACGAATCGCTGTTGGGGGTAAGCCGGTGCCCCTCGGCCGTCTCGCCTCCCGACAGGATCGGCATCCCGGGCTGACGACGGCGATTGCTCCCCACGCATTTCAGTATTCCGGCTCAGGGGAGCGGGCGCACGGTCATCCAGTGTATTTGCAATCGAGTTTCCTTCGGACACGACCAGGAGCTTACCCGAACCGGATGGAGTGGCAAGGATTGGGTGCGCCGCGAGGGATTCGAACCCACGACCCGCGGATCAAGCATTCCAGCGGGCGCCGTGGATCGAGGGGATCACAGGTCGATCTGGAAGCGGAGGAGGAACCCGTCGAGGGCGTCCTCCACGCGGCCCCCGCCGAAGTCCACGTCCTCGCGGTAGTCCTCGTGGATGTAGTTCGCCGAGAAGCGGACGTGCTTGATCGGGTACCAGTTGAAGCCCGTGGTGAACGTGCGAACCTCGTTGCTCTGGCCGACGAGCGTGTTCCCCACGGCGACGAACTCGTCCTCGCCGGTCTCCGCGCCCGCGATCCGGAAGACGACCTCGAACGCGCCCCAGCCGCCCTCCCCCGGGTTGAAGGGGCGCGCGGGCGTGATCCGGCTCTCCACGAACTTCTCCTCCCCGGTGAGGATCCAGGTGGCCTGCGCGTACCACGCGCGGGTCGGCAGGTCCTCCTCCACGGTGGACGCGGCGTCGCGGATCTCGTCCTCGCGGAAGAGGAGCTCCCCCCGGAGCGACGCGGGACCGACCGCCCACGAGAGCTCCGCTCCCATTCGCGTTCGGCGACCGTCGAGGAAACCGGCGGTGGAATCGAGGTACGTGACCGAGAGCTCGGTCGTGGCGACGTCGAAGTTCGGGTCCATGGCCACGTCGTCCGCGCCGCCCCGCGAGCCGTAGACGCCCAGGCGGAGCTTGGAGAGGAAGGAGTCCTTGTCCCCGACGAAAGGGCTCAGCGTCAGGCGTCCCAGGACCTCCTTCTCGTCGTTGTCGTCGTT
Source organism: Planctomycetota bacterium (assembly GCA_023261405.1). GTDB lineage: Bacteria > Planctomycetota > MHYJ01 > MHYJ01 > JACPRB01 > JACQFK01. The sequence goes on along the minus strand of JAHFOZ010000097.1, from coordinate 3,946 downwards.
GCGGGTCCGGCCCGCCGAGGCGAGGTGGGAACGGCCGTTCGTGAGCGCCGCCTGGTACGTCAGGAGGCCGTCCCACAGTTTCCCGTAGGCGTTGATGCCGAGCTCCAGGCCGGGGACGAACCGCGAGAGGATCGACCGCTCGACGCAATCGGGGAAGAGCGTCGAGCTCATGGTCTCCATGCTGTTCGGGGCCTTGAACTGGCCGAAGATGATCCTGAATTCCTCGAAGCGCTTCCATTCCACCCACGCGGTCTCGATGCTGGCGACCGGCCCGCCGGCGGACGAGGTGAAGTCGCCGTACATGCGGAAGCCGAACTCCTTGTACACGGTCCCCTCGAGCTCGATGAAGGACTCCCGCACGAAGAACGTGTCCGGGACGGTCCGGGAGACGTCCGGCCGGCCGAGGACGAGGCGGTAGTGCTCGATGAAGCGGCCCCCAAGATTCAGGTCGAAGTCCCCGCCGCGGGACTTGATATGCAGTCCGTCGGTGAAGAGCAGCTCGAAGTCCCCCGCCGGGGCGAGCGGCTTCTTCTTGAGTTCATCGATCTCCGCCTGCTGCTTCTTCGCCTGCTCTTCAAGGCGACGAAGGCGGTCGGAATCGGACTCCTGGGCCGCGAGGCCCGCGCAGATCACGACGAGCAGCAGTTCCATCGGCGCGTCCTTAAATCTAGAAATCCAGCTGGAAGCGGGCCAGGAATCCGATCAGCCGATCTTCGCGCCCGCCGGCGAAGTCGATCCCGTCCCCGTACTCCTCGAGCACCGCGTTCGACGAGAGCCTCACGTTGGCCGCTGGAAACCAGTTGATCCCGGCCGTGAAGGTGCGGACCTCGTTGCTCTGGCCCGCGAGCGAGGTCCCGAGCTTCTCGATCTCGCGGCCGACCCGCGCCCCCCCGATACGAAAGGCGAGCTCGACCGCGCCCCAGCCCCCCTGGACCGGGTCGAACGGATGGAGGGGGATCACCCGGTCGCCCATCGACTTCTCCTCGCCGGTGAGGAGGAGCGTGGCCGTCGCCTCCCAGGCCCGGATGGGGATCTCCTCCCGGACGGCGCCGTTCACGGCCTCGTCCGTCCGGACCAGGAAATCTCCCCGGAGCCCGAAGGGGCCCAGGCTCCAGGAGATCTCGGAACCCGCCCGGCGTCGGCGGCCGTCCAGGGTTCCGGCGCTCGCGTCGAGGAACGTGACGCCAAGCTCCGTCGTCTCTAGATCGAAACCCGTGGCCATCGGGACGTCATCGACGTCGCTCAAGGAGCCGTAGAAAGCCAGGAAAAGCCGGTGAAGGGGCGAGTCCTCGGCGTCCACCCAGCGGGTCGTCGTCAGGCGCAGCGTCAGCTCCTTCTCGTCGTTGTCGTCGTTCCGGGTGCGGCCGTCGCCCGAGAGATGGCCCCGGCCGTTCGTCAGGGCGATCTGGCCCCCCAGGATCCCGCCCCAGGCCTCACTTGCGGCCTTGATCCCCAGCTCCGTCGACGGGACGAAGGCTGCGACGATCGATCGCTCGACGCAATCGGTGAAGATCGTGGCGGTGACGGCCTCCTGGCTCTGGGGGACGCGGAACTGCCCGAAGACGAGGGTGAACCCCGGTGTTGGCTCCCAGGCCAGGAACGTGCTGGGCAGGGACGCCGAGGCCCCTCCCAGCGTGGAGGTCATGTCCGCCCGCAGGGCGAAGCGGAAGTCCCTGCTCAAGGTGCCGTCCAGGAGAATCAGGGCCTGCCGGACGTAGAACGAATCCGGGGAGATCCGGGGATCGTCCGGGCGGCCGGCGATCGCCCGGACATGCTCGATGAAACGGCCGCCCAGGTGAAGCTCCAGGTCTTCCGCCGGAGAACGGATGCGGAGCCCTTCGCCGAAGCTCAGCGACCACTGCGTCTCACTTCCGCGGAGCCTGTCGATCTCCTCCTGGCGCTTCCGCTGGTCTTCTTCGAGACGGAGTATCCTCTCCTGCGTGGACGCGGCCGGGCCGTCCTGAGCGCAGGTCCAGAAGGCGCAGACTAGCCACATCCGCGAGCATTCTAGGAGGCGGCACGCGACAGGCAAGGAAAAGAAACTCGCCGGGGTGTTATACTCTCCCATCCATGGGGCTCTTCGATCACGTCACGAAGTGGGTCGCCCGGATGGGGGGCGACGATGAGAAGGCCCGCCAGGCGGAGCGGCGCATCCTGATCGAGAAGGCAGGGGCCCTCGAGAAGCAGGGGAAGCTGGAGGAGGCCGCCTCGGCGTTCGCGGAGGCCGGCGAGACCCTCCGGGCCGCGCACCTCGCGCAGCGGGCCGGCGACTGGGAACAGGCCGCGCGCCTCTTCACGGAGGCGACGCGGTTCGCGGAGGCCGCGCGGGTCCTCGAGCAGGCGAAGGAATGGCCCCGGGCGGGGGAGCTCTTCGAGAAAGCCGCCGACGCCGTGGGGGCCGAGCGCTGCTTCAAACAGGCGCCGAAGGCGGCGCTCCTGGCCTTCCAGGTCCGCCGCGAGAAATGGGCCGAGGCGGCGAAGACGGCCGAGGAGCTGGGCGACGGCGAGGCTGCCGCGAACCATTTCGAGAAGGCCGGCGACCTCGAGGCCTCCGAGCGCTGCTGGCGCGCCGCGCGGAAGCTCCTCTCCGCCGCCGAGATGTTCCAGCGCCTGGGCCGCTTCTCGCGGGCCGGCAAGGTCTACGAGGAGGCGGGCCTCCCCACGCGCGCGGCCGAGATGCACGAGCGGGGCGGCAACCACGCGGACGCCGCGCGGATCCTCGGTCCCATGGCGATCAGCGCGCTGGCCGGGGCGCGCACCGCCCCGCACAAGCTGCAGCAGGAGGCCCAGGCCCTGGCGGGCCGCGCCGCCGGCCACGCGCTCGCCGCGGGGGACGCCCAGGGCGCGGCGACCCTCTTCGAGCGCGCGGGCGACCCGGCCCGCGCCGCGGACTGCCTCCTCGAGAAGGACCCGAAGCGCGCGGCGCAGCTCTTCGAGAAGGCGGGCGAGATCGCCCGCGCCGCCGCCGCGTGGGAGAAGGCCGGCGACGCCGCCGCGGCCCAGCTCCTCCGGGCCCAGGCCTCCGACCCGGCCCGCGCCGCGGAGATCCTGGCCTCGCAGGGCCGCCACGCCGAGGCGGGCGACCTGCTCCAGAAGCTCGGGAAGCGCCCCGAGGCCGCCGACTCCTACAGGAAGGCCGGCCGCTTCGCCCAAGCGGGCGAGCTCCTCCAGGGCGAGAAGGACCTCGCCGGCGCCGCCGAGTGCTTCGAGCGGGCCGGCCTCTTCGCGCGGGCCGAGCCGCTCTACCGCGCGGCGGGGAATGACGAGGGCCACGCGCGGCTCCTGCTGCGCCGCGGCGACTTCAAGGAGATCGCCCGCATCCGCATCCGCCGCAACGAGTTCGACGCCGCCATCCACGCCCTCCAGCAGCTGCCGCAGGAGACCGAAGTCTGCGCCCTCCTGGCCCACTGCTTCCGCGCCCGCGGCATGGACGACCAGGCGCTCCTCAAGTACGAGGAGGCCGTTCGGGGCCAGTCCATGGTCCGAGAGAGCGTCGGGATCTATTACGAGTACGCGCGGCTGCTCGAGGACCGCGGACAGGCCGCCCGGGCGGCGGAGATCTATACCTCGATCCTCTCCGTGGACCTCGACTACGGCGACGTCCGGCGGCGCCTGGAGCAGATGAAGGCGGAGGCCCCCACGCGCTCCCTCCCGGCCCTCCCCGACCGCTACGAGATCCAGTCCGAGCTCGACCGCGGCGGCGAGGGCACCGTCTACCTGGCCCACGACCGCGTGCTGGGCCGCAAGGTGGCGCTCAAGTTCATCCCGGCCGGTTCCGGGAACCGCCCGATGACGGCGGAGGCGAAGAACATCGCCTCGCTGAATCACCCGAACATCGTGACCCTCCACGAGATCCACGAGCACGAGAAGGGGGTGGTCCTGGTCCTCGAATTCCTGGAGGGCCTCACGCTCAAGAAGCGGGTGGAGGCGGAGGGGCCGCTCCCGG
>JAHFOZ010000524.1:433-3492 GCA_023261405.1 Planctomycetota bacterium | reverse complement strand
CAGCCCGCCGCGGGGCCGCGCCCGGCGGGCGTGCCGCTGCCGCCGGGCGTGCTGCCCGGACCGCCGCCGCCCGACGCGGCCAAGCAGGCCGAGCGCGAGAAGAAGGCCCAGGCGCTCTGGGACTCGGCGCTGGAGCTCGAGAAGCAGGGCAAGATGGCGGACGCGCAGGCCAAGCTCAGGGAGCTCCGCACGCGCTATCGCGGGACTTCGGTCTACTTCGAGAAGATGATAGAGATCTCCGACAAGATCAACGAGTGGGGGAAGACGCTCGCGGTCGGGACGCTGGACAAGGCGGTGCCCTACAAGCGCCCGCACGTCGACTCGTGGTACGGCTACGAGTTCTGCCCGCCGGACGGCTGGAAGGGCATCCCGCCCGCGCAGTCCTACTTCGGCGACGAGGATTCCAGCGAGCTCAACTACAAGGGCCAGACGATCCGGATCGCCCGGTACACGTCGGACACCTTCTCGAAGCTCTACATGCAGGTCTTCAAGAGTTTCGCCGCGACCGACCTGGCGGACCTCGAGACCAAGGTCATGCGCTATCAGGGCGAGCGGTACGGCAACCTCACGGAGGTGAAGGAGGACGCCCCGCCCGACAAGAAGCCCGGCAAGATGCCTTTTGTCCGGAAGCTGTACGAAGGCGAGCAGGGTGACCGCTTCGTCTGCTATTTCTACTACCAGGACAAGCGCGCGCTCGCCCTCGTGGGCGTCTGGCGCGCGGGAAGCGAGGACGGGGGCTTCTTCTCGATCACGATCGTCTCGGGCGGCGTCACGTCCAAGTCGAAATCGAAGGACCAGAAGGTGACGTCGGAGGAGTTCGGCCACGCCCTGAAGGTCTTCGACGCCTCGGCGCGGACCTTCTGGATCTACGACGCGGCGACGCGCTCCGGCAAGCGGGTCCAGCTGGACAAGGGCGCGCTCTGCTCCGACTGGAACGTCCTCAGGTCCTCCCGGGGGAGCTATCTCATCGAGTTCGCGACGCGGCCGGACTACGCGAAGCGCGCGGGCGACGAGCTGGAGCAGATCCTCGCCCTCTACCGCCAGGTGATCCCCTCGCAGAAGGGCATCCCGCAGTGCCGGGTGAAGATCTTCGACCGCGAGGAGGACTTCATGTACTACGGCCAGATGCCCGGCGCGGCCGCCTACTGGAGCCCGTCGCAGGAGGAGATCGTTTGCTACCGCTTCGAGGGCGACAAGGTGAAGCTCGACGACTCGAGGAGCTACACCGTCGCGGAGGACAAGAACCCCGAGGAGGTTACCTTCAAGATCCTCTACCACGAGGGCTTCCACCAGTACATGTACTACCTGATGGGGCGCGACCGCCGGGTCTACGTCCCCTCGTGGATCAACGAGGGCCTGGGGGACTACTTTTTCGGCGGCCAGTGGCAGAAGAACCCGCGCAAGTTCGTGCTCGGCATCAACGACTGGCGCATCAAGGTGATCCACAAGGCGGTGAAGGAGAACAAGCACGTCCCGCTCCGGGTCATCTTCCGCTACGAGCAGTCGCAGTACTACTCGAAGGCCTCGCTGTGCTACGCGGAGGGCTGGTCGCTCAACTACTTCTTCCTGACGAGCGAGGTGGCGAAGAAGAAGGGCTACGGGGCGATCCCGTCCCGCATGCTCGAGACCCTCAAACTGGGCGGCGACTGGGAGAAGGCCACCGACAAGGTGTTCGCCGGCATCGACCTCAAGAAGATGGAGGAGGAGTGGAAGGAGTTTGTCCTCGCCCTCCCCGTCCCGCCTCCGAAGCCCGGTGAGATGGAGGAGGAGGAGTTCTAGGTCAGCGCCCCTCCTCGCGGCGGAACACCACGAGCGCCAGGTTCGCCGCCGCGGACCAGTCGGCCTCGAAGCGCGACCGCGCCTGCTCGGAGCGCCCTCCCGCCGGGTCGACCAGGAGGATGCGGCCGCGCCCCGCGTTCAGGCCGCTCACGACCACGTAGTGCGCCCGCCCGGAGCGGACCACGCCCGCCAGCACCGGACGCCCCCGCGACAGCTCGTGCACCAGGTCGTCCCATCCCGCACGGATCAGGTAGGCCTCGAGCCCCCGCTCCCGCGCCGCGTCCCGCAGCTCCGCCGCCGCGATCCCTGCAGGCCCGAGGGCGCAGGATTCCCTGAGTTCGTCCAGTGAATTGGGGATCTCCCAGTAGTTGAAGACGGACGCGAGCGCCGCGGCGCCGCAGTCGACTTCCTCCTCCTGGAGCACCGCTTCGACCCCCGGCGCGACGATCCATCCAGGACCGGCAGCCCCGGGCCCGGTGGCACAGCCGGCGGCCGCCAGGCCGACCAGGAGTGGCACGATCAGGCGCACGCCACACCCTGGTGGAGCAGGCGGGACAGGTTCTTCTTGGGCTGGGCCTTTTCCTTCTCCGGCGCCGGCTTTGGGGCCGAGGCTGGCTTCTCCGGGCAGATCAGTCCGCGGAGCGCATCGCAGCCCTCGTAGAGCAGATAGAAGGGCAGGACAACCAGGGCGATCGGGATGAGGAGGATGAGCCAGGGTCCCATGTCCCCGGGGCAACCGCCTCTGAACGTGTCGAGCTGCGGGGTCTCCGCCTCGCGCTGGGCGTACCGCTTGGACTCGGCGGCGCTGCCGCGCTCGCCGTCCGCCCACGCGGGGGCGGGCAGGGTGTAGAGCAGGATCGCCGACGCCAGCCCGACCAGGATCAGATTCATGGCCTTCCTCCGTTCAAGGAGGCGCCGGCCGGGGGAGGGAAACCACCGGTCCGCTGCGCACGTCGCTGCACAGTTCCCGCGATTTCCCAGTTCTCCGGTCATCGGCGCATCCTCCGAAGTGCATAAGAGCAATCGGGGTGCCAAGAATGTCGATGAGGAGCCGGTTTTCGGGAACGCGCGGGTGGCCGGCAAGTCCAACAGGCAATCATGGAGATTCTGGCCTACGTAATCTGGTTTCTCATCGAGGCGGTTTTCGAAGTGCTGGGGATGCTTTGCTTCGGCCGTTTGCCCGGCAGCAACCGGCTGACCGCGCCCCCGCCAGTCGCCCAGACGCAGGCCGCCTCCCGTCCCGACCTGCCGCGCCCGGTCGTTCGCATCGAAGTTCCGTC
>JAHFOZ010000524.1:0-423 GCA_023261405.1 Planctomycetota bacterium | reverse complement strand
GACAGTTCGTCGGGGCCCGCTTCGCCTCCCGGCTCGGGAAGGGCACCCGCTGTCTGGTCTGCGGCGATCCGTTGGAGCGGGACGTGGTCGCGTGCCCGGACTGCGCCACGCTGCATCACCAGGAGTGCTGGTCCTGGACGAGGGGTTGCTCGACCTACAGCTGCAGGCAAGTACCCTCCCGCGATCCTTCCTGATCGGCCTTGACCCTCGAGGAGGGGGGCGTATAATCGAAAATTCAGAGAGGCCCTTGGTGTCTCCGTGTCTTGGTGGTGAAACCGGTGCTCCCGAATCAAGATGGACATGCTTGATTTTGTCCGACTCTTTCGATCCTGATCCGCTTCGTTGAGAAAGGGCCATCTCCATGGCGACCGACAAGTCCCTGAAGTGCATCGAGTGCGGGCAGGACTTCATCTACGCGGCGGC
>JAHFOZ010000096.1 GCA_023261405.1 Planctomycetota bacterium | reverse complement strand
GCCGCCGGACGGGATGGACTGGAACTCCTACTGCGGACCCTCGCCGCTCAGGCCCTTCAACCGCAAGATCCACCCCGGGGGCTGGCGGCAGTTCCTCGACTTCGGCAACGGCCAGCTCGGCGACTGGGGCGTCCACTGGCTGGACCAGGTACTCGCCTGGACCGACGAGCGCCATCCCAGGCGTGTCTACTCCACGGGCGGGAGGCCGGTGCGCGGGGCGCCGGTCCTGAGCGAGAAGGAGCAGACCTCCGACGCACCCGACCACCAGGTGGCGGTCTTCGAGTTCGAATCGTTCACGTGCACGTGGGAGCACCGGCAGTTCTCCGGCAATCCCGCGGAGAAGCACTCGATCGGCGCGTATTTCTACGGCACGAAGGGGACGGTCCATATCGGCTGGCGCGACGGATGGACCTTCTACCCCGCGAACGCCCGGGAGAAGATCCTCCACGAGGGCTCGCAGCTCCAGGAGCCCGACGGCCACAATCTGAAACTCCTCTGGGAGGATTTCCTTGGGGCGATCGACAAGGGCGGAAAACCGGTGGCGGACATCGAGCGCGCCCACCGCTCGTCGGTGCTGCCGCTCCTGGGGATGCTCTCGCTCCGCCTGGGCCGGAGCCTGAGGTGGGACGGCGAGAAGGAGACGATCCTGGACGACCCCGAGGCGGCGAAGCTGCTAAGCCGCCCTTACCGCGCCCCGTGGAAATATCCCGAGGTCTAGCCCGAGCCGATGATGAACCACCAGGACACGAAGACACCAAGAGGTCTCAGAGCGCACTCCTGGTACAGTCCAGCGCCTCGGGTGTTCTGCCCCGAATCCCACGGTGGATGGTTCCACCAGGGACGCTGGGTGCCTTGGTGTCTTGGTGTTGAACTATCCTGCGTAACCGGATGAACTGGAGGTAGCGATGAACCTGCGACTCGCGATCCCGGCGCTCCTGCTCATGGTGGGCGGGCTCGGCGCCTGCGCGTCCAAGCCTGGAGGAGACTGCTGCTGCATGGCCGACAAACCGCCGCTCCGCCACGTCGTGATCTTCAAGTTCAAGGACGGCACCCCGCCCGAGCAGGTCGCCGCGATCGAGAAGAAGTTCGGGGAGCTCAAGGGGAAGATCCCGGGCGTCCTCGACTTCGAGTTCGGGACGAACGTGAGCCCGGAGAAGCTCGACCAGGGCTTCACCCACTGCTTCATCGTCACGTTCCCGGACGTGGCGGCCCGGGACGCCTACCTCCCCCACCCCGCGCACCAGGAATTCGTGGGGATCCTCAAGCCCCACCTCGACAAGGTGTTCGTGATCGACTACGTGGTCCGGACCTGAGGGCCGCCGCAGCATGATTTGCCTGCTGCCCCTCTTCCTGGCTCTCCTCCCCGCCGCGCGGGGACAGGAGACCCTCACGGCGAAGGACCTGGAGGGGACCTGGCAGGGCGCGCGCTTCACGGAAGGCAGGGGGGAGGACCTCTCCAAGGGCGTGAAGCTTGAGTTCACGTTCAAGGGGAACGCGATGGCCGGCCGGAAGGAGTCGAAGGCCCCGATCGGCGAGGCGACCTTCACCCTCTCGGCCGACGGGAAGACGATCGACGCCACCGGCACCACGGGCGGCTACCGGAACAAGACGTACCTGGGGATCCTGAAGCTCGAGGGCGACACGCTCACCTGGTGCTCCGCGGGGGCCGGCGGCAAGGACCCGAAGCGCCCCACGGCCTTCGAGGCGAACCCCGGCAACGCGCACTACCTGATCGTGCTGAAGAGGCAGAAGCCGTAGGCGAGCTCGTAGCTGGGAGCGCGTAGCTTGTAGGGGTCCCCACCTACGAGCTACAAGCTCTCAGCTACCAGCTCGCTACCGATGTTTCGTCCTCACCCGCTTGGGGACCCTGCCGCAGAGGGTGCACTTGACGAGGGCATTGTCGTACGGGTTGCCGCACTGGAAGCCGACGAAGCACTTCTTCTCCAGGTCCCAGAAGAAGGTCTCGTCCTTCTTGCACGTCGTGCAGAGCTTGAGGATCTCCTCGCGGTCCTCATGCTTGTCGCTGTTGGCGCAGACAAAGAGGATGTAGCCGGTGTCGTCCTCGGTGCGGTCGGGCACGTAGGCGCCGTTCTTCCGGGAGTAGGCCGGGGCGTAGACGGCCTGCTTCTCCTCGGGCACGTCCTTCCTCGATCGGGCGCCCGAGAGGTCGTCCGCGGCCCAGCGGCCCTGGGTGAGCGGGTCCACCGGGAGCGGCGAGCCGCCCTTGGCTCCCTCATCGATCCGCTTCACGTCCTGCCGCGTCACGGTGATCTTCTCGAGTTCCGTCGCGGAGGCGCGGGAGCGGTCCAGCGCGGGCTCGCTGTAGACCGAGACCCACCAGCCGCCGTACGCGTCCTCCGCCGTGGGAGGCGTCACCTCAAACGTGATCCCCGCGCGGATTTTCTTGTCCGCGTCCTGCTTGAGCGTCGCCAGGAGGGCACGGTCGGCCGCATCGGCGAGCAGCCCGGCGACGAGGTCGAAGCAGTTCTTCTTCGCCGCGGCGCTCTTGAGGAGCTCTTTGTGGATCCCGATCTCGAAGCCCGCGGGGGCGGACGGATCGCCGTAGACGTTCAGCTCGTACTCGCCGGCCCGGTAGGACGTGTACGGGACGTTCCGGAGCACCCCCTTGTCGATCACGGTGCTCGGGATCTGGCGCAGGTCCCTCGCCCATGCCTTCGCGGCGGCCGCCTGGCGGCAGCGCGTGCGGTCCGGCAGCGGCCGACCGGCATCTCCCTGCCGGGCGAATCCGACGAGGAGGAGCGCGAAGGCAATCGTTCTCATGAAGGCGAAAGCTACCACGGCCCGCAGCCGGCGGCAAGACCGTTCTCGGCAAGACCGTTCTCCTTCCCATCGCGCAGTCCGTCAGGTAGAATTCCCCGACTATGAACCAGAACTTCAAATTCGAGTGCCCCAAGTGCGGCTTCGCGTCCACGGCCAACAAGGACCTGAGCGGGCGCCTCAAGAAGTGCGGAAAGTGCGGCCATACCTACACGATCGCTGCGATGGCCGCCGACGGGACCATCCTCCGCCGCGCGGAGCCGGATCCGGAGCTCGCCATCGACCAGGTCTTCTCCGCCCTCCACGCCTGGGAGAAGCACACGCCCTCGCTCGCCGGCGCCTTCGGCCGCGACGTCTCCTTCGGCCACTTCGAACCCGCCTACCGCGTCACGCTCAAGATCAGCGTCGAGGAGAACGGCCAGAAGGTCCGGCACGACAAGGTGAAGGAAACCCTGACCCTCCCCCCCGCGCTGGCGGAGGCGGCGGGGAAATCCGCGAGGACCGTGGCCGACATCCAGTTCGAGTCACCCGACGAGGTCGTCCCGAAACTCCCCGGAAAGGACCCCGGGCTCCGACGCGCCGCTCAGGAGCTGCTCGCCACGGCCGTGAAGCCGCCCAACCTCATCGCCCGCCACCTCCTGGTCGAGCACCTGAACACGTGGAAGGCGCACTGGGTCTACCACGAGCTCGAGGGCACCGCCTGGTTCACCGGTCGCCCGCTCAAGCTCTTCCTCTCCAACCCGCCCCGCCAATCCCCCCTCAAGGCCCTGGCCGCCGTGGTCCTCGGCATCGGCGCCGTGGCCGCGATCGTGTCGGCGACGAGGACGTTCTGGCGCGAGGACCCCTCGGTCATCATCGTCCAGGCCCCCGCCCCGGCGCCCGTCGCCCCGAAGCCCGAGGCGCTCCAGTTCGCCAAGGACGGGATCGTGCAGCGCGAGGACGGCACCTTCCTGCGCGGCGCACTCGAGCGCAAGGACGAGGCCGTGCTCGTCTCCGGGAGGACCGTGCCCGTCTGGGAAATCGACTCGGTCCACCTGGACGCGGCCGTCTTCCTCCGCAATGAATCCCGCCGCCTCGAGGAACTCGAGGGTCGCGGCACGTCCGCCAAAGGGGCCAAGCGCGAGACCCTCGTGAATCTCTTCCTCGAGATCCACCTCCAGCGCGAGCGCTGGGGGAAGATCGGGACGCTGTGCGCCGCGTCCGAGCTGCCCGCGCCTCCCCCGATGACTCGACTCGAGGCGCTCCGGGCGGAGATCGAGAAGCTCCTGGAGAAAACCGCGCCGGCCGCCGTCGCGCCCGCGGCCACACCCGACACCCCGAAGCCCGCCGAACTCACCCCCGCGGTCCGCCTCGCGGGTGAACTGCTGGCGCAGATCGCAGGGGCGGCGGACGCCGACGCGCGCGGGCGCATCGCCGGCGGCCTGGAGCCGCTCAAGGCCGAAAAGCTGCCGCAGGGGGACCTGATCCACCTGGCGGCCCTCCATCTCTCGCGCAGCGAGAACGACCAGGGCCTCGTGACCGACCGCGTCCACTTGAAGACCGCGCAGGTCGACTCCACATTCGAGGGGGCCTTCGAGAAGAAGAGCGACGTCTTCGTCCACCTCAAGACCGCCTCCGGTCAGGACGTCACCGCCTACAAGGAGAAGGACGCCTGGGTCGCCCAGGTCCCGGGCGGGATCCGCCTCGACGGCGTGCAGGTCACCGTGACCCCGGCGGCGCGGACCGAGTCGGGCGAAAAGCTCCGCGAGGCGTTCGACCGGCTCCCCCCCGCGCGCTGGATGTCCGCCACGGGCGCCGAACACCTCAAGGCCGCGAAGGACGCGGTGGCGGCGCTGGAACGGAAGGGCACGAACGCGAACGACCGGGGCCTGCTCGTGGTGCGGGCCCTCGCGGCGGCGCACGCGGCCGCGGCGCTCCGCGCGGGGTCGCCCGCCGAGATCCTCGAAGCGCGCGGGGTCCTCCACGGGCTCGGCTATGCTCCCACGCCCGAGGGCCGCTGGGAGCGCGCCGAGGATCGCCGCGCCCTCCAGCTGGGCCAGCTCCTCAAGGACTCGAAGGCCGCCGAGGCCCGCACGCTCGTGCCGGCCGGCCGCTCCGGCACGGACTTCGTCAGCGCCTACCGGGCCACCGTCGTCCAGCTCCAGGCCCCGTTGAAGACGCGGGACGACCTCGACCGGGCCGGCGCGTCGCTCGACAACACGATCGGCCGCGCCTTCACCACGCCCGAGTCGCGCCACCTCCTCGCGCTGAAAACCGTCGTCTCGAGCTTCGGCATCTGCCGCGACTGCGGCGGGGGCCCCGCCAAGATCTGCATGACCTGCCGAGGCAAGGGCCAGCGCACCGAGGCGTGCGCGCCGTGCCGGGGCCAGGGATACATCATCACCGTGGGCATCGGGGCCACGGGGGCCAAGACCTGCGAATCCTGCGGCGGGAAGCCGATCAAGGGCACCCGCCCCTGCGAGCGCTGCGAGGGCAAGGGCACGCGGAGCTGCGCGAAGTGCCAGGGAATCGCCAAGCTCCCCGCGCCGGCCGACCTCGGGCGGCTCTCCCCCTGCGGCCGCTGCGCCGGAAAGGGCGGGCACGGAGACCTCGTGCACGTCTCGTGTCCCTCCTGCGCGGGGATGGGCGTCCAGCTCAAGCCCGCCGGCGCGCCGGACCTCACGCTGCCCTGAGTCCGGGCGTTCCATAGGCATGAAGGCCGCCGCCATCCTCGCTTCCTGGCTGCTGCTCGCGCCGCAGGGCGCTCCCGCGGACAGGAACCCCGGCCACCTCAAGATGGCCCTCGTCAACATCAAGTGCATCCCTTCGGACGGGGCCGATCCCGCGGCCAGCCAGGCGGGCCTCCAGGAGAACCTGAAGCGGCACCTCGCGTTCATCGACCGGCTCGCGACCGAGGGCGCCGAGTTCGTGGGCTTCCCTGAGCTGTCGATCAACGGCTACCGGTTCGGCGCCGGGATGACCTGGCTGAACCTCGCGGGCCCGGAGGTGAAGGCCCTTTCGGCGAAGGCCGCGGAAAAGGGCGTCTATGTCAGCGCCGGGCTCGCCGAGCAGGACGAAGCCGGAAAGAAGTGGAACACGCAGATCGTCATCGACCCGAAGGGCAGGATCATCGCCACCCATCACAAGATCTACCTCACGAAGGAGAAGGGCCTCGTCGAGACGGGCACCGAGCACAAGGTGTTCGAGGTCAAGGGCGTGAAGATGGGCATCGCCATCTGCGCCGACGGCTCGGACCGGAAGAACCTCCAGGCGCTCGTGGACAACGGTGCGAAGATCATCTACGGGCCGCACGCGAACACGACGGGCGGGACCATCGCCGGCTGGTACAGGTTCCGCGGTCCCTGGGCCGGCCCCGAGGGCTGGATCTCGCAGCTCAAGGTGCACGCGGCGCTGCACAACCACGCCGGGCTCTACAACCCCGAGTTCGCGCCGGCGAAGTCCGGCGATGCGAACACGGGCTGGGCGAGCGGCGCCTGGTTCATCGGCCCGGACGGAGGGACACTCGCGCAGATGCCCGCGTCCTCCCAGAAGGCCGACAGCAGGGAGTTCGTCCTCATCCACAACGTCCCCCTCGCGGGGCCTTGAAGAAGGCTCGAACTTTCATCCGCCCCGGGCTACCCATCCCCCCGGCGCCACGGTGTCTCATCGTGGACCGATCGAAGGAGGATCCGCATGCTGAGCCCCGCGCTCCTGCTCCTCTCCCTGGTCCAGGCCGAGCCCGTCAAGATAGCGGTCGACGTCTCGCAGGTCCCCGAGCTCAAGGAATGGGCCGAGAAGGCGAAGGTCCTCTGCGAGGAGTGGTATCCGCGCACGTCGGACTTCCTGGCGACCCCGGGGTTCACTCCGCCCGGGGAGTTCAAGATCATCTTCGAGAAGGACAAGAAGGGCGTGGCCGACACCTCGGGGGCCGTGATCCGGGTCGCGGCCGACTGGGTGAAGAAGAACCCTGGGGACTGGGGCATGATCGTCCACGAGATGGTCCACGTGGTGCAGAGCTATCCGGGAGGCTGCCCCGGATGGGTCACCGAGGGCGTGGCGGACTACGTGCGGTATTTCCAGTACGAGAAGAAGGCGGTCTCGCCGAAGGAGAGGCGCGGGAAGAGCTACAAGGAGAGCTACCGCACGGCCGCATCCTTCCTTGCGTGGGTCACCGAGAAACACGACAAGGAGATCGTCAAGAAACTCAACGCCGCGGGCCGAGCCGGGAAATACAAAGACGACCTGTTCAAGGATGCCGCGGGCAAGGACCTCGACGCGCTCTGGAAGGACTACCTCTCCGCCCCCTGAGGGCGGCGCTTCGACGGGCCAGGCTCGAACCCGCGACCCGATGATCACGGACTGGCGCAGCGCCCGGAACGAGGCGCCCGCGGCACCCGTATCTTCTTCGAAGGTCCTGGCGGAGGGCGCCATGAAGGCGGATGCGAGCGGCGTGCAGATCCACTACGAGGTGGCGGGCGAGTCGGGGCCGGCCCTGCTCCTCGTCCACGGGTTGGGCGGAAACGCGGGGCAGTGGCGCGACGTGGCAGCCTCGCTTGCTCCGTCCTGCCGGGTCGTGCTCATGGATCTGCGGGGTCACGGCCAGTCGGACAAGCCGGCCTCGGGCTACTCGATCCGGGCGTTCTCCGACGACATGGCGGCCGTCTGCCGCGCGGCGGGAGTGGAGCGGTGCGTGGCGGTGGGGGCTTCGGTGGCGGGCGCGGCGGTGGTGCAGTTCGCGGCGGACCACCCGGACCTGGCGCGGGGGATCGTGCCGGTGGGGGGCTCGGTGGCGCTGCCCCCGGCGGGCCGGGATCGGATGAACCAGCGGGCCGCGGACGTGGAAGCGAAGGGCATGGCGGCGGTGGCGGACGCGGTGTGCGCGGCGGCGTTGGGGCCCACCACGCATGCATCGAACCCGTCGCTGGTCGGCTCCCTGAAGGCGCTGCTCCTGTCGAACGACCCCCGGGCCTACGCGGCGGGCGCGCGCGCGGTGGCCTCGACGGACGTCTCGGCGGCCCTCCCGCGGGTGAACTGCCCGGCGCTGATCGTCTTCGGCGCGGAGGAGAAGGTCGCGCCGCTCCCGGCGCAGGCGGCGCTCAGGAAGGGCATCCCCCACGCGACGCTGCGGGTCATTCCCGGGGCCGGACACCTTGCCTTCCTCGAGCAGCCGGCCCTTTTCGTCGCGGCACTCCTCGAATTCCTCGTCTCCCTGCCCTGAGGCCCGGCACGCGTCGGCGGGATGCGATCATCCGCCCTTTCCCGCGAGCCGTCCCGCCTTCACGATCCCGCCCTGGAGGACGGCGATGAATCGCGACCGGTCCTCGAGGACCTTGATGTCCTTGACGACGTCGCCGTCGACCACGAGGATGTCGGCAAGCTTTCCCTCGGCAAGCGTCCCGATCTCCTTCTCGCGGCCCATGATCTCGGCGCCCGTCTTCGTGGCGCACTTGATCGTCTCGAGAGTGCTGAAGCCCACGGTATCGACGAAGAAGCTGAGTTCCCGGGCATAGTCTCCGTGGGGATTCCAGGCGAAGCCGTAGTCGCCGCCCATGCCGAGCCGCCCGCCGGCCTTGAGAATCATCCGGGCGCTCTCGGCGCCGGCCTCCAGCGTCTCCTTGTGCCCGTCGATGCACCATGAGGGAAGCTTGAACTCCTTGCCCCTGACCACGCTGGCGTGCTCGAAGTGGAGCGCCGGGACGACCGGCGTATCGCGCGAGAGCAGCAGGTCGAGGGCCTCGGAATCCATGAAGGTCGCGTGCTCCAGCGTGTCCATGCCGGCGCGGAGCGACATCTTGATTCCCTCGCTCGCCCGGCAATGCCCCATCACCTTGAGCCGGTAGTTGTGGGCCTCGCGGATGGCCGCCTCGATCTCCTCCGCGGTCATGCAGAGGGCGCGGTGGTCGGCGGAGGGGCTGGCGGCGTCCCCGGTCGGATAGATCTTCACCCATTCGGCGCCGTCCTTCACCAGCTTCCGGACGGCGGCGCGGGCCTCGACGGGTCCGTTGACGAGGAGGATGAGCCCCTCCATCCCGAGTTTCCAGTACTCCGGGTTCCAGTCCATGAGCCCGCCGGCGCCGCAGATCTCCCGGCCGCTCACCGCCAGGCGGGGCCCGGGACAGAGGCCGCTGTCGATCGCCTTCCGGAGCCAGACGTCGATGTTGTGGAGACAGCCTCCGCTCCGGGCTGCGGTGTACCCGCATTCAAGAGCGAGCTTCGCGTTGGAGGCGGCGAGGAGGGTGACGTACTCGACGGGGTACTTCATGTCAAGGTCGGCCAGCTCGGCGACATTGAAGTAGGTCGCGTGGAAGTGCGCCTCGATCAGGCCGGGCATGATGGTCCCGCCGCGGGCATCGACCTGCGGGACGTCCGGTTCGGTGGGCGGCGCCCCCTTCCGGGGGCCGGCGTACCGTATCCTGCCGTCCCGCACCACCACCGCCCCGTCGGGCACCGGCGCGGCGCCCGTGCCGTCGACCAGCTGGCCGTGGTGGATGAGGAGCGCGCCCTTCCCGCTTTCCATCTCTCGTCTCCGGAGACCCGGCCCTTATAGCACCTTACCCGCGGGCAAGCCACGATTCGCGCTTTGTCCCCGGAACTGGAACCGCTCGGGCTCGCGCCGGCGTCCCCGACGGTGCATCTTTGCCGCCGCCACTTCGGCTCACCCTTCGAAGCCGTCCCCCAACCTGTTGGCGAAGGAGGGTCACCCAGGCTCCCGACGATTCAGAGTCACCCGCGAAACAATCCGGCGTACGAGCATTCGCGGCCGGAAAGTATTTCGACGTGCAGGCTCGGGGTCCGTTGGCCGCAGAGGGCACAACGGGCCGCAAGCCTCCTCGACTCAGTACCCAGGGGCGGGCGGGGTATGTCCTCGTGTCCCAAGGTGACACGAGGCCGGGGTAAGAAGGAAGCTGGAGAAGCGGAAATGCGCGGAGGGGTGAATCATGTGGTTGGATTTCGGAGTTGCCTCGGACGAGGTCCTTCTCTACTGGGGGAGACAGGCGGGCCCGCAACGGGACGAGGCGGTCGTGCACCTGGTCCGGCGCCACCAGGCGGCGCTCTGGTCGGTCGCTCGGCGCCAGCTGGGCCGGGAGGACGCGGAGGAGGTGGTCTCCTTCACGTTCTGTCAGGCGCTGAGGTACGCGGACCTCTGGAAGCGCGAACGGGGCAGCGTGAGGACCTGGATGATGGGAATCCTCGCGAAGGCGGTCGGCCAGCGGCATCGCGAGAACTCCCGACAACGCCGTCTCTCCAACAGGTTCAGACTCCACCAGGAATGCATGAAGGTCGTGCCCCGGAGACCGGCGCCGCCTTGTGAAGCCGATCCGGTTTTCAAGAGAGGGAGCCCGCGGTTCGCCTCCCTGTACGGCCTGCTCTCGAGCCTGGATCCGGCGTTCCGGAGGGCGCTGCTCCGGGGCTCGGACGGCCTCGGGGTCGCCGGCCGCCAGCGGATGTGCCGCGTCCGGAACAAGGTGGCCCCGCTCATGGAGATCCGGGCCGGCCGGCGCAAGCGGAGCTACCTGATCGCCCGCAAGATCGAGCTTGCGACCGTCCAGGGACTCTTTCCGGAGGATTGGTGGACATGAAGCACGCCGACGCCGCGAGCCTGGGCCGTTACCTGGAGCAGTGCCTGGGCGGGGAGGACCTCACCCCGCCGGGGACGTCGCAGGTCCCGCTCCTGCCGCACCTGCTCGGATGCGAGGCGTGTGCGCGGGCCGCGCGCGAAGCCGGGCGGAGGGCGAACCCCTCGGCCCGTCTCGATCTCTTCCCGGAGACCGATTGCCCGGAGGATCTGGAATCACTCGAAGCATCCGCGCATGCCCGGTCGTGCTTGTGGTGCGCGCTCGCACTGCACGACGCCGATCTCCCGGCCGCGCCACTCGGCCTTGCCTTCCGCTGTCGTTCCGCCGTCGGCGCGCCGCGGCGGACGCAGGACCGCGTCAGATCCCCAGGAAACATCGCCCGGGTCGGGGTCCTGGAACGCCCGTCGCTTCCTGTCCTCAGGGTCATCCCCACCCTCGTCGCCCGCCTGGGGCTTCCCGTCACCGCCCCCGATGGCACGCCCATGAACTACACCCTCGTGTGGAAGGAGGGGGCCCGGCGCCTGGACGAAGGCTTGACGCTCGCGGAGAGCGGAGTCCGCGAGGGCGATCACCTGGTCGTCTATCCGGAAATGGTCGAGCCCTTCCCGCGCATT
This sequence comes from Planctomycetota bacterium, assembly GCA_023261405.1. Classification (GTDB taxonomy): domain Bacteria; phylum Planctomycetota; class MHYJ01; order MHYJ01; family JACPRB01; genus JACQFK01. The sequence goes on along the minus strand of JAHFOZ010000096.1, from coordinate 2,494 downwards.
TTGTCGCAGGCGTTCCTCCCGTTTGAGGACGTCGAACCTGCAGAGTTATGATTGGAGGTGCGTTGTGGACCTGAAGGACTTCATCGCCGAGCGCCGGACCGGGGAGAGCCTCGACGTCGAACTCTCTGATTGGACCCGATTCCGGACGACCCAGGACACTCTGAGGATGCAGATCCTCCCCTCGGAAGAAGCCGCGTTCGCGGACCTATTTGGAAAGGCCGAGGGGGAGCTCGCCCGCCTCGCGGCCGAGCGGCGCTTCCGCGGCCGGCTCGACATGGCGGCGCTGCTCCGCCAGGAGCGCCCCGGCCCGGCCCCCCGCTGGTTCCTCTACAACCCGCTCGGACCCTGCGACCAGGTGCGCTGGAGCCATGAATCGACCATCGTCTTCGAGACCTACCGCGCCGGCCGCAAGCGCGACCGCATCCCCATGAACCTCCCGAACCCGTTCTCGAAGCGCTCGTTCTACACCGCCTCCCCGATCCTCCTGCCGGCGCGCATCCGGGAGCAGGTGCTCTCGCTCAAGTCCGAGAAGATCGATTCCTACGTCCTCTTCGAGCCCAAGGTCGTCCGCTCCGAGACCCTCCCGGACCAGAAGCCTGTCCCGCGGCCCGACCCCGCCCTCGTCGTCCCGGCGGGCGGCGAGTGGTACGTGGTCGATCTCTGGGACGACCCGGCCGTCGAGGACCCGCGCGCGCTCAACACGCTGCGCGAGTTCTTCGTCAGCACGAAACTGCCATCCTGGCTCAAGGACCCGCGCTGAGTTGATCCTTTCGAGAGTCATCGCACGGTGCGCGAACTCCGGTGGCACGACTGCATCGACCTCCGGGGTGCCGGCCTGCGGGCGACCCGGGGGATCCATCCCAGGGCGGCGCGGCTGAAGAATGGGCGTCCTGTGGGAAAGTAGGGTGCCCTTGCCCCGTTCGCGGGTGAAGAGCCAAGTGGTGCGCCGCGAGGGATTCGAACCCACGACCCGCTGATTAAGAATCAGCTGCTCTACCAACTGAGCTAGCGGCGCCCATCGTGCAGGGGCTGCGGTGAGCGCCCATTATAGGGGCGCCCCTCCCCGATTCAAGAAATTTCCCGGGGACGCGACCCGGAGATACGGGGAGGCGCCGCGATCGATGACTTCGCCAACTTGCGCGGCCACTGAAAGCCCCGCCACCAAGACTGCCGGGCCGGGATCCAGGAGCGACGTCATCGTGCAGATCCCGGATTGCCGACGGTCAATCCCGGGGACGGCCCACCCTCTCACCTGCCCTCCTTCAGCCACGCTTCGTTGAAGGCGACCACGTTGATCCCCGCCCCCCCCTGGCCGGTGCCCAGGTAGATCACCCCGTTGGCCGCCTGCGCCAGGGACAGGTAGCCGGCCATGCGGTCGACCTTGCGGACGTGCGGCCAGGTCTTGCCGTCGTCGAAGGAGAGGGCGACGAACGAGCCACCGCCCTCCACCACCCGTTTCTTGAGGTCGATGCTGCCCAGCAGCAGCCCACCGGTCCGCAGCTTCAGCGCCGCCGCCTTGTTGCCGACACTGATGCCCGGGAACGGAGTGGACCATGGCTCCCAGGATTCGCCGTCGTCCCTGGAGAGGAAAGCCGGCATCGGGTCCGGCCCGCGCAGGAACGCGAGGTAGGCGCCGTCGTCGCGCTGGACGACGGCGGGGTGGATGGCGTACGCGCCGGAAGCCTTGCGAAGGTCGCCCCGGCCGACCTTCCATGTCCTGCCGCCATCGGAGCTGGTCATGACGCGCTCGTCCCGATGGCCGAAGTCGCCGTCCACGGCCAGGACAAGCTTGCCGTCCTTCGCCACGAAGGCCGAACAAGGCTGGCTCATGCGCAGGGGATCCTCGCGCGTGAGGATGATCCGCGGGGCGGACCAGGTGGCGCCGTTGTCCTCAGAGACGCGCAGGACGTCGGCGGCATCGTCCCAGCCGGCGAACGACTGCGTCAAGAAGTGGAAGAGGCGCTTGCCGTCCGACAGCAGGACCGGGGCGTGCGAGTTGCAGTCCGGCACGTGGAAGAAGACGGATGCGGGCTCCCACGCATCCGACCCGGCTCGGAGCCGGCTCACGGCCTGGGAACACTCGCGCCCTTCTTCGGCGACGGTGCTGTACCAGACCAGGAGCACGTCGCCGTTCGGACAGCAGCAGATCGTCGAGTAGTGGTTCCAGAAGCTGTAGATCGGTCCCCACGTGTCCGCCGGGATCGCCGGCTTCCGGCGCTCCCGGCCATAGTCGAAGAACCAGGGCTTCGACGGATCGGGACCCTCGAGGGGAGCGTGCGCCTGCCGGACATCCTGCTGGAACACGGCGGGCCCCGGGGCCGGCAGCGGCTTTGTCGGAGGCGGCTCCCCGACGGCGACGCGGAATCCGGTGTAGCGGTTGGCGTCGTCGGGCAGGTGTCCGGCGCGATTGGCGCTCCGGCTGTAGCGCTGCGCCGGGTGCGAACTCGGCCGCAGGGTGCTCCAGCCGCGCACCACGCGGGCCGTGCCGCCCGCC
>JAHFOZ010000523.1 GCA_023261405.1 Planctomycetota bacterium | reverse complement strand
TGGGGCTCCAGAAGCTGTCTCAACGCCTCCCCCAGGAAGGCCCCCCGGAAGTCCCGCCCCGCCGCGCCGGCCTTCCGCAGCTTCGCCTTCGCGTCTTCGCCGATCGCGATCCGGAGGCAGGATCGGTCCGCCAGGATCTGCAGCATCTCGAGAGGGGTTGCTCGCGCCACCCACTCGACCTTGAGCGTCGCCAGGAGTTCCTTCGCTGGCACCGGCCTGCCGGCCGGTTCCACCCCCGGCCGCAGCGTCGCCGCCGGTGCGGCACCTGCCAGCGTCAGGTCCGCCCCGGGGAAGTCCTGCATCCCGTACGTCAGGACCTGCACGTCGTAGAGCTCCAGCCTGACCCTGCTGCGGATCGCCTCGGCCGTCGTGATCAACACCACACCGTCCCTCACCTCGTACCCCCGGCCGCCCGGCCCGAGCATCCGACGGAGCGCGCCGTCCAGCACCGTGTCCGAAGTCTTCAGGGTCATCAGGTCCCGGTCGGGCTCCGGGATCGCCTTCGCGTCGATGTGGATGTTCAGCCCGCTGATCTCCCGGACGTACTCGATCACCGCGGTGAGCGGGGCGTCTTTCATGTCGATCGTGATGCGGATCGACTTGAGCTTGTCCAGGATCTCGTTGTCTTCGGGCTGGATATCCTCCTCGAGCTGTGCGATCCCCTTGGGCTTGCGCTTGGCGATGAGCTCGCGCCAGTCCTCCCTGGCCCCAAACCTCAGCCGGTCGGCGTCCACGAGGCCGTGGCTCTCTCCGCCCGTAAGGCTGCGCTTCCATTCCTCCGCATACTCCCGGAGCCTGGCCTTCCCCCCTGTTCCCACTTTCATGTGATTGAGCCGCTGGGCCATGTCCTTCATTTCGAGCGCCGACGTCAGGTTCGGGGCGACCGCCAGGAGCCGTTCCGCCATCTCGGCCGCCCGGGTGTATTCCTCCCGCTCGAAATGCAGCTGGGCCGGGCCGAACAGGAGTTCCAGCTCGCGCTTCTGGTCGAAGGGGAGCCTGATCTCGTCTCGGGCAATCTCCTCCTCGGCGAGCTTGAGGCGGGTCTTCTCCCCGTCAAGCCCCCCCTGCCTCCGTGCCTCGCGGGTGCGCTCCATCATGTCCAGCGCGGTCTTTCGGCGGGACTCCAGCTCCACGCCCATGGGCATCCACTTGGCGTACTCGACGATCCTGCGGTACTCGCGCTCGGCCAGGTCGTACTCGCCCCGGTTGTAGGCGCGGCGGCCGCGCTCGGAGGCGCTGTCGATCTCCACCGTCGTCTGTTGGAGGCGGACCAGCGCTTGCTTCATGTACTGGTCGTACTCCTCAGGGGCGGGATGGGTCTTCCCCCGGCCCAGGATGAACTGCACCTCGAGGCTGAGAGCCTTTGCGGAGGGGTGGCTCGCGTTGAGCTTGAGCGCCTTGTCGCACTCCAGCTCGGCCTTCCCGAAGTCGCCCGACTGGAAGTGGCGCTCGGCGAGGCGGTAGTGCTCGTCCGCCTCCTGCGGCGCCGACGCCGGGTCGGCCGCCTTCACCGTCTCCTCCGCCAGCCGCTTCGCCCGCTCGATCCGGTGCTGCTTGTAGGCCTCCTCCCCCTCGAGGACCAGGAAGCTCGTGTAGGGCGTCATCACCTGGTACCTGCGCGACATCGCCACGATCCCGTCCACGAGGCCCCGCGGCTCGCCTGCCCTCCGGCACTCCGCCGTCCGTCCCTCGAGCGCCGCCTCCGCCCAGAGCCTCGCGAGCGACGCGTGCCCCGGCGCGGCCGCCGGCAGGTCCACGCCGAGCCGGCGCTCGAAGCGCCCGCCCGCCGCGAGGCCGCGAACCGTCACCGTCGCGCGCCCCGCTCCCGCGTAGCGCCCGAACAGATGCACCCTCTCGCCCGGAAAGACCCCCGCGATCCGCCCCGGGAGGAGACCGCTCACCTCGATCCCCTCGACCGAGACCTCCACGTCCAGCACCGGGCTCGCCGACGCCGTGCGCGCCACCGCCTCGATCTGCTCCTCCGTGTCGCCGCCCGGCAGCACCCGCTGCACGGCACCCCCGCGCAGTCCCGCCACGAGGCCGAGCCCCGCCTCGTCCGCCCCGCTCCCCACCGCCACCGCCCGGAAGGTCCGCCCCTCAAGCGCCCCCGCCGCCGCCTTCCACGGCTCCGCCTCGCCCCACGTGGGCACGCCCTTCCCCACGTAGACGACCGTGCCGCCCTCGCCCGCCAGCGCCGCCGCCGCGCGGAGCGCCGCGAGCACGTCGCTCGCCCCCTCGCCCCGCAGGCCGTGCATCCACTCCCGCCACTCCCGCCTCAGGCCTTCCGTGGCGTTCTGCGGCCCCCGGGACTCCGCTTCCACGTGGTGCGCCACGAACCCCACGCGGTCCAGCGGCCCGAGACCGTCGATCATCCGGTCCACCACCCGCCGCGACACGGCGAGGTCCTTCGCCCCCATCCGCGCCGAGCGGTCCAGGACGAAGATGCGCGTCCCCGCCGGCGCCCGCCCGGCATCCCCCCGCGGGGCGAACGCGATCCCGATGTATCCGTCCTCGTCGGGCGACGACCGGTGCGCCTCGACCGCGAGTTCCTCGGTCTCGAATTCCGCGCGCACGTGGAAGTCCTGCGCCGGCCGCGCGTCCCGGACCTCCAGCCGCACCCTCCCGCTTCGAGCGTCCCGCCGCGTCACGTCCGCCCGGTGCGTGGGGCTCGAGAGTTTCCGGATCGGCCGCTCCGACCGCAGCTCGACCTGGATCACGAGCTCGCCGGGCGGGTGCGCGCTCGTCTTCTCCGACACGAGCGGATACACGTAGGTCAGCGCCCCGCACGAGATCCGCGGGGCCTGCGTGTACGCGAGGATGACCCGCTTCGGCCTACGCGGCTCGATCGGGAAGACCCGCGCCTTGAAGAGGTTGCCCGGCATCCACTCCAGGAGCGCCGGGTCCTCCATCCGCCGCACGATCCCTTCGTACACCTCGCGCGCCCGGACCCGCTCCACGAGCTCCCCCTCGACCAGCGCGCCGTTCACCTCCATCGCGAACCGCGAGATCGCCGCCCCCGGCGGGAGCGGAAAGACGAAGGTCCCTTCGAGCCGCCGGTCGGAGTCGTTGAAGAAGACCTCCTCCACTTCCGTGCGGACCATCCAGTCGCTGATCTCGACGTTGACGGCGTGCGAGCGAAGCCGGAGCGGCCCCGCCTCCACCTCTCCGACGGCCTCGAGCGTCCCGATCGCGGGCTCGAGGTACGCGGAGACCGGGCCCGCCATCAGCTGCGCCTCCTCGAGCGCGGGCCGCGGAGCCGGGCCCCGGAGCACCGCCACGACCAGGACCGCAGCCGCCGCGATCGTGCCCAGCTGCAGCAGGTTGAGGAAGAACCGTCGCGGCCGGCGCCGCGCAGGGGCCATCCCCTCCCGGAACCGTTCCAGGACCGCGGCCGGCACCGGCTCGTCCGGGATCAGGCCCGCGAAGTGCCAGGCCGCCGCCTCGAGCTCCGCCCGGCGCGCGCAGGCCCCGCAGAGCGCGAGGTGGGCGTCCAGGC
>JAHFOZ010000522.1 GCA_023261405.1 Planctomycetota bacterium | reverse complement strand
GGGCCGCCTCCGCCCCGTGGCGCTCTCCCGGGAGAAGTCCGCCGCCGTTTCGGCCCGGGTCAAGGGCAGCGCCCCCCTCCGCGCCGGCACAAGGCGCGCCCTCTGGGCCGCCGGCGGGGCAGCCGCGGCCCTCATGGTCGCCCTGCTCTTCGCTTCCCTACGGCCCGCCACGACCCCCCCGGTCGCGACCACGCCCGAGCCTGCTGAGAAAGTCGAACGCGACACCGTGCAGAGCCCCGAAGCTGTCCGAGCGGAGGCGCTCCTGGTCTCGATCGACGAGGAGAAGCGCCGCGGGCCCGCGCAGGCCGCCTCGACTCCCAAGGCACCCGCCCCGGAAACCCCGGCCATCGGCCCCCTGCAGCCCGACACTCCCGCACCGGCCCCCGCCGCCCAGGCCCCCGCCGTGGCACTGGAGAACAAGCCCCCGGTCATCGGGACTCCCCAGACTATCCCCACTCCGCTCCCGCCCTCGCCTCTGCCCAAGCAGACGGCAAGCTTCGTGGCCACGCTGGAGCGTTTCGAAGGAGTGGCGCTGATCGTCACCCAGGACGGACGCACGCCCGCCCGGGCCGGTGTCATGCTCCAGGCAGGACAGGGGCTCAGGACCGAGGGCGAGGGAAGCCAGGCGGTCGTCGAATTCGAGGATGGCTCCCGCCTTGTCCTCGGCGCGGATTCATCCATTACTCAGTTCGCCGTCCGGGGGGCTGGAAAGAGCGGCGGGGCGAAGCAGGTCGAACTCGCAAGCGGCGTCCTGGCCGCCCAGGTCTCCCGCCAGGCAGCGGGCGAACCGTTCATCATCACCACCCCGCAGGCCGAGGCGCGCGTGCTCGGCACCCGCCTGACGCTCTCGGTGCTCTCGAACTCGACGCTGCTCGAGGTGGCCGAGGGCCGGGTGCGTCTCAGCCGCAAGGACGACAATGCCCACGTGGACGTGGGGGCGGGCCAGTACGCCGTGGCCGGGGCGAGAGGCACTCCCCTGGCCGCCCGCGCCAGTGCGCAGAAGAAGGTCGGGCTCGCCGAGACGTTTGACCGGGGCCGCTGGGGCCAGGCGTGGGCCCTGCAGTCGGAATCGGGGGCTTCCCCCCGCCCCGCCGTGCTGAATGGACAACTCTGCTTCCGGTTCCCCAAGCAGGCCCCCGCCGAAGTTACCCCCAGCGGGCTTGGGGCCGGCGAAGGGAAACTCTCGCCCGAGGCTCAGAAAGCATTCGATTCGGTCATACAAGGCGGAGGGATCGGTTCGAGGAGCGAATGGCCGCGGGCCAGCTGGCTGGAGGCGCGCCAGCCCTTCCCCCTGGGCCCGGAGGCCCCGTTGCGTATCCAGGTGCGCCTTTGGCAGTCGCATGCCGATCCGGACCGCGCTGCGTGGATCTGCCTGAACCGTAAACCTGGGGCGCAAGTCCTCGCCTTGGAGCGTCGGGGCAATGCGCTCCAACTCTGGTCCGGAGGGGCGAAAGAAAGTCTCTGCAAGATCGAGCGCCCTCTCGCCCAGGATTCGGAGATGCTCGAGATCTGGCTTACCCCCGACGTGGTGGTGGTCCGGCGGGACGGCGTGACCTTGCACGTGGGTCCCAACCCCTCCAAGTCCAGGACCTTCCAGCTTGCGGTGGGCGGCGGCGCCAAGGCGACAATCGCCCAGGAGGAAGAGGTCCGGTTCGACGCCATCGAGGTTGCCTGGATGACGCAGGCCGACCTTGCTAAAATAGTGAAATGAACAGGGATGGGGCGATTTCGATTGTATTCAATAGTGGAGATTGTGGCGGATGCGCGGAAGGTCTTCTTTATTGAACAGGAATGCGTTGACTTTCCGTGAGGGGGACTATAATGCATGATCAGTTTGATGGAGCGATGGCTATGAGGATCCCGAACGCGTGGACCAGGCTCATGGGGGCGGCATTGCTCCTGACTTTTGCCGCATCCGTGGGCTGCGGGGGGGGGCACAATCCCAGCGGGTCCACCATCAGCCCGACTTGGACGACCACTTCCACCGCGGTCACAACGCCCGCCACCCTCACGGCGCCGCTGCTCTGGATCGACCCCAATCTCGGCCCAACCAACACGGGCGGGGGCGGTCAGGGGGACAAGACCTTCACGAGCGTTGACCCGTCGACTTGGCCCCCGGGTTCGCCGAACGGAGACCATCCGGTGGTCGTCGGGATGGCCCAGAACTCGAACGAGGAGTTCTCGATTGAAGGCCAGGCCTTCATCTACCGTTCGAGCCTCATCGCCGCGGGCGGCGGCCAGAATGCGGCTGCCGTCGTCGTTCTGCCCGGCCTCTACGGGAACCAGGCCAAGCTCTCGCAGGTGGCCCGGGCGGTCTGCAAACATTATCTCATCCACACGCCCACCGAAATGTCCCTGTTCAACCTGGTCCAGTTTTCCCTCGCGGCGAACAAGACGGCCGGAGTCGGAGACATCTACGGGAATCTCCCCTTGCCCAACATCGATGCGGCGGCCGCCTGGAACATCATGCAGGCCCAGCTCAGGGTCCAGCAGGGCGGCTACATGGGCGGCGGTTACTGGACCACCGCGACTCTGGAGGTGTACGCCCTCCTCTTCACCAACAGCGTCCCGTAAGCGACCTCGACCATCGACGATTTGATTTCCCGGGGGCCCCGCCGGCGGAAGCCGACGGGGCCCTTGTCGTATCTGGGGCCGCGTGCCGGGCCGGCCCTGCAAGGGCGGGCCTGCGGGGCGATGTACTGAATGACGATGCGCCGCCTGCTGATCCTGATCCCGATTGTCACCCTCCTGCTGGGGGGCCTGCTGTTCCTCTGGAACTCCTTCATCCCCCCGGAACCTTCGAAATCGCGGCCGCCCCCTGCGAAGGCCGGGAACCCCGCACCCAAGGCCGAGCCTTCCCTACCCCCCCCCGTTCCGAAGCCCCCCGGGACGGGCCAACTTCGAGTCATCGCGCAGGAGGCGGACGGAAGCGGATTGCCCAAGGCGAAGGTCACGGTGCTGAACGAGGACAAGCCGGACAGCCGCATGGAGTTTGAGACCGAAGCGGATGGGGGACGCACGATCCTCGGCATTCCCGCGGGCCATTACGCCGTGACCGTGCGCTTTCCCGGGAGGATCACCTCGGGAGGCCACGCGGAGGTCGTGGTGGACTCGGTGGCCGAGATCCGCGTCAGGATGCTCCTGGGGGCCACGATCCGCGGGTCCGCCCTCAACCGGAGGGGGGAGCCCATCGCGGCTGCGCGAGTGAGCCTGTTTCTGTCCGCGACCGAGCAGATTCCTCACCCCGACCTCGCCCCGCTTACGGATGCCGCGGGGGCCTACGAGATCCTTGGAATCCCGCCGCAGGAAATCTCGCTTACCGTCTACCATCCCCGCCATCGCACGCTCAAGCGCACGGGCATCGTCCTGAGGAGCGCCGACGAGACGCAGCACATCGACCTCATTCTCGAGGAAGGGACGCGCCTTGCGGGAAGGGTGCTGAACGATGCGGGGGAGCCGATCGCCAAGGCGACGGTCATGGGGACCAACGAATTCTCGT
>JAHFOZ010000521.1 GCA_023261405.1 Planctomycetota bacterium | reverse complement strand
TGCCGATGTAGAGGACCACCCCCAGGTAGACGAAGACGATGAGCGCGGGGATCATGGCGGCTCGTCCTCGAGGTGCGCGGGCCAGGCGAAGCGGACCAGGAGCGCCATCGCCGCGGCCGCGAGGAGACAGTAGGCGAGATGCCAGGCGAACCCGACGGGGAGGAAGCCCAGGAGCAGCGTCCGGTCGCTCCAGAGCCAGAAGTCCTGGTGCAGGCAGACGACGGCCGCCACCAGGAGCGTGAGGAGGAGCTTCTTCTTCAAGCCCCCGCGATGGTATCGGAAAGCGGGACGCCGGCCATCAGAATATGCTCGGGCGAAGGGCCCGCGCGTAGCGCTCGAACAGCTCCAGGCCCGCCCGCTCGGCCGGCCCGAGGTCGTAGGTGATGCGCTTCGTGAGGTAGCGCCGACAGAAGGCCGCGGGAAGACGCAGCCGCTTCGCCTCGCGCGCCGCGACCGCGCCGATCTGCTCCAGCCCGCGCGCCTTGGCCTCCCGAAGCACGGCCCCGAGTTCGCGCGCCCGCGGGTGACCCGGAAGGAAAGCCCAGAGGGCGTAGACGAAGGGGCGCCCGGTGAACTCCCGCCACGCCGTGCCCAGGTCCAGGTACGGCCAGCGCCCGGGACGGAACGACGCATCCCCGATCGTCAGGGCCGCGTCGACGTCCTCGAGGGAGAGCCGCGCGGAAGGATCGCGCGTCACGTAGCGCGGGCGCAGCCCGTAGCGCCTCTCGAGGATGATCCGGGCCAGCGCGTTGGACGAGCGGGAGTTCCGGTCCAGCGCCACGCGGCGGATGAGCGGCAGGGCGACCTTGTGGTGAAGGCGGACGCTGTCGGTTTTCCCGGGCGACGCCACCGCGATGCCGGGCACGTGTTCCCAGCCGTGGCGGAGGACCTCGATCGCGGAGACCAGCACCGCGTCGGCCTTCCCCGCCGTCAGGAGCGCCCCCAGCCGGGAGGGGGGACGGAAGAGCACCCGCTCGAGACCCTCGATGAGGGGCATGCCGTTCAGGTAGGGCACGGATGCGATCTTGAACATGTTCATGTCAGCGCAAGGCTCGTGCCCGCGACGATACTTTGCGAGAGCAGGCCTGGTGAGCCATCTTGTCCCAACCCGCGCTATCGCGCCCGGCGCTGGTCCACGAAGCGCTTCGCCTTCCCGTCTCCTCGGGCAAACTCACCCGGCGCGACGGCAGTCACCTGCACCCGGATCCCCAGCCGCTCGTCGATGCGGCGTCGGACCTCCTCGCCGAGCGCCGCGTTCCCCTCGAGATACAGGATCAGTTCGTCCATTTCGCCGGGGCGGCTCGCGACGATCTGGAACTCGGCCGTCCCCGGGACCGATCGGATGATCTCCTCGAGCGCCGAGGGATAGACGTTGAGGCCGCGGATCGTGATCATGTCGTCCACGCGGCCCAGGATCCCGCCCTCGAGGAGCAGGCCGTCCTCGCGGACGGGCCTCACGAGGTCGCCCGTGCGATACCTCAGCACGGGCCAGGCCCCGCGGCCCAGGCCGGTCAGCACCAGCTCGCCGATCTGGCCCGGGGCGACGGGTTTCCCCGAACCCGTGTCCAGCACCTCGGCGATGAACTCCTCTTCGTTGACGTGAAGTCCGCGACCGTCCGCGCTGCCGACGCCCCACGCGCCCACCTCGGTCGCGCCGGCATGATCGAGGATGCGGGCGCCCCAGGCCTCCTCCAGGCGCCGGCGCGTGGCCGGGATGCTCGCGCCCGCCTCCCCCGCGTGGATGAGCGCGCGCACCGAGGACGAGGGGATCGGGAGTTTCTCCTTCCGCGCCTCCTCGGCCAAGTGCAGGGCATAGCTGGGCGTGCACAGGAGCACGGTGGCCCCGCTGTCCAGGATCATCTTCAGCCGCTGACGCGTCGAGGCGCCACCGGACGGGATGCAGAGCGCGCCCATCATCGTGGCCCCGTGGAAGGCCGACCAGAACCCGATGGCGGGGGCGAAGGAGAAGGCGAAGAAGAGCCGGTCCGCGGAAGTCACGCCGGCCTTCCGGAGGACCGCGCCCCAGCAGCGGCCCCACCAGTCCCAGGTCTCCGGAGTGTCCAGCACCCGCATCGGCATCCCCGTCGTCCCGGACGTCTGGTGGAATCGCGTGTACTTCTCCAGGGGATAGGTGAGGTTCGTCCCGAAAGGTGGGGTGGCCTCGAGATCGGCCATCAGTTCCTGCTTCGTCAGGAGGGGGAGGTCGAGGAAGTCCCCTGCCCCGCCGCAGGGCCGCCGGGCGCCGAGCTTGCGCACTTGAAAGGGGTTGGCCGGGAGGATCTCCGCAAGGAGGGCGTTCAGCCGGTCCAGGCGGCCGCCCGGATCGAGAGGGGTCATGAGGCCCGCGTCGTGCATCCGGTCCGCCTCACTTCTTCCAGCGGAACTCGCCGCGCCGGTGGGGACGGCCGAGCTGACGGGCGATCTTCCGTCGATGGGCGAAGAGGTACGGGAGGGAGGCCACGCGCGCGAGGTCGTGCCGCTCCCGGACGTGGCTCCAGTCGTTCTGCTGGCCGAGGCGGTCCCAGACCTGTTCCTTGGTGAAGCCGGCCCTCTCGAGCTCGGCGGTCGGTGCGCTCATCTGGGAGATGTCCACCTCGGCGAGGAGCGGCGGCTTGATGTCCGGGCTGTAGATTTCGGTGACCGTCGCATAAATCAGCGGCGGGGCGCCCGCCTTCTTGGCGTAGAACTCGGCCGAGCGGGCCAGGGCATGCCGCCCGCCGCGGAAGGCCTCGCGGAGCCAGCGGGGCAGCTCGAGGACGGTCACGTCGATCACGTTCTTCCGGACCTCCATCCCGTGCCGGAGGAAGGCCCGGCCCAGGAGCTCGCCCCGGCGGATGTCCCGATCGACCGTGCGGGCCTCCGCGGGCATGGGATCCGCCATGAAGCTCAGGGCATAGGTCCGGGGGATGCGCTTCAGATCCGAGATGAAGGCCTCGCGGAGGCGGCGGTCGTGCCTGCGGATCTCGGCGTGCACCGGCCCGCACCTTTCTTCAAGGAGATCGACGTAGAGCCGGTCCGCCAGGGGGAAGGGTTCCATGGGCTGTGTCCGGCTGGATTATTCCAAATGGAGGACGCCCCGGAAAGGAAAGAGTCTCGGGGCGGGTCCGCCGCGTACCTATCCTGGAGGACCTGCCGATGATCCGATGGATCGCGCTTCTTGCGGCGCTGGCCGCGGCTCCCGTGCAGGAACCCAGGGCCGGCGAGATACGCCTGCTCGTGCGGGCCGACGACATGGGCGTCGCGCACGGGGTCAACGAGGGCTGCCTGCGCTCGGTCAAGGAAGGCATCGCGCGCTCCGTCGAGGTCATCGTCCCCGGCCCCTGGTTTCCCGAGGCGGCGCGGATGCTCAAGGAATGCCCCGGCGTGGACGTGGGGATTCATCTCTGTCTGACGAGCGAATGGGAGAACGCCAAGTGGCGCCCGCTCACCCGCGCGCCCAGCCTCGCGGACAAGGACGGCTACTTCTTCCCCATGACCCGCCAGCGGAAGGACTTTCCGCCCGAC
>JAHFOZ010000520.1:605-3507 GCA_023261405.1 Planctomycetota bacterium | reverse complement strand
CGGTCGCGCTCCGGGCTGGGATTGTCGTTCCCGAACTTGGAGCTGACGACGAGGACCTCGTCCGGGTCCACGTAGACGCGGCAGAAAAGCCACAGCCAGCCTCCGACGAACACGAAGACGATGGCCCCGAGGACCAGGCCGGCCTTGACGAGGTTGTTCATAGAATCCTCAATCCTTCTTCTCGGGGGCCTTGGGGGCGCCCTTCGCCCCCTCCACCGCGCGGCGCAGGATGTCGGCGAAGGGTCCATCGGTGTTCGAGAGGATGTAGGTGATCGAGGGGGCCAGCTTCTCGTTCATGAGGTAGCGCACGTAGGTGTGGCCGTCCCCGAAGGCGGCCGAGGCGTTCTTGAGGCCCTGCGCCTCGGCGGCGTTCTTGAAGACGATGACGTCGGCCTTCGCCCTGCCCTCGGCCACGATGGCGGACGCCTGGTTCATCGCGGCCGAAAGCTGCAGCTTCGCCAGGTCCAGCTCGCGGTTCGCCTCGATGATGGCCACCTCCTTGTCCTGGTTGGCCCTGGTGATGGAAACCGAGACGTCCGCGCCGGCCAGGGTGGACAGGGTCTTCCGGTCCTTCATCTTCTCTTCCTGGGACAGCAGGCGCTGCTGGCGCTCGCGCTCCTTCTCCTGCTCGTACATCTCGCGCGTCCGGATCGCGATCTCCCGGTCCTTGATGGGCGTGGCGATCGCGGCGGGCGGCGTGATCTGCCGGATGAGCGCCGACTGGATCAGGATCCCCTGCGCGCTGCAGCTCCGCTTCACGCCCTCCAGGAACTCCTTCTGGAACTTCTCCCGCGTGAGGCCGCCGATGAAGTCCCGCGCGTGGTGCTTGGAGCCCTCGATGCGGCTGAAGGCCCGCGCGTTCGGGAGGATGATGTCCTCCACCACGCAGGTGATGAGGTCCCGCTCGTCCTTGTATCACACGAAGACGTCGGCCACCCTCTGGGGATCGATGTACCACTCGATGGTCCCGTCCATCGAGATGTCGAACCCGTCGAGCGAGGGGAAATGGATCACCTTCTCGCCGGTCATGTCAAAGCGGTGGGACCGCGTGTCGATCGGGAGGATCTGCTCGATGTACGGGTTGATGTAGTGGGTGCCCGGCGGAACCGTGGCCTTCTGCACGCCGCGCTCCCCGGGCTCCATGAGGAAGTCGTTGGGGTTCTTCGGGTCACGGCCGGAGACCAGGGTCACCACGCCCATGAAGCCGGCCTCGACGGTGATGGCCGGCACCTTCTTCACGGTGTTGGCGAACGGGTTGATGCGGTAGCTGCCGGGCTGGAGCGTCTCCTTGAGCACCCCCTTCTGCCCGTCGCCCGCGATGACCTGGCCGGGCTCCAGCGGCCGGCCGAAGTTCCGGACCTGGACCCCCACCTCGCCCTTCCGGATCTCGAGCTGGTCCACGATCTCCCAGTCCCACGAGTACGGGTTCTTCCAGTGCCACCCTTCGGGGAGGGGATCGAGCTGTATGCCCTTGAACGTGTCGTTCGTGGCGATGATCTCCGCGTTCATGAGGGGCTCGCCGGTCTTGTGGATGAGGATGGCCATCTTCCCCTTCTCCACGACCACGAGGCCGGAGCTCACGAAGATCGCCACGCCGATGAGGAACGCCACCGTCCCCCAGAGGACGAAGTGGCCGCCGACTTTGTCGATCGCCCGTCCGAACGATCCGCCATTGTCGCTCATAGACCCTCCCGCAGGAGGCCGCCGGGGAACCCCGGCCGCCGCACCTAACAGTACCTCATGCCTTTGCTATTGGACCGCGGGGGACGCAATTCATTTCATCCAACCGGACCCGGTCGCCGCCAAAGCATTCGATGTTCCAGAAGTGAGTACCGAGGACAATACCTCACCGCGGGGATGACGGAGGGAACAGAGACCCCGGAGATACCCACCGCAGCAAACAGTGAGAACGGAAACAGACAGGGGGAACTTCGCAGCCGGGCGCGATCGTTTCCTACTTCTTCCCCCACATCTTCTTCATGAAGGCGAGGCCTTCCTTCGCGAGCTTCTCCTCGGTGTCGAACATGCGGCGCCAGATCTTGGTGGCGGCCGCCAGGGCCGGGAGCGAGAGGCCGAAGGCTTCGATGACGAGGGCCCCCTTGTACTTCGCCTTCTTGAGGGCGGCGAAGGTCTCCTTCCACTTCACCTGGCCCTTGCCGGGGGTGCTGCGGTCGTTCTCCGAGATGTGGACGTGGGCGAGGACGTCCTTGCAGCCTGCGACCGCCTTCGCGATGTCCTTCTCCTCGATGTTGGCGTGGAAGGTGTCGTACATCATCCTGAAGTTCGGGTGGCCGACCTCGCGGGCGAATTTCGCCGCGTCGGCCGCGCAGTTGAGGAGGTAGATCTCGAAGCGGTTGAGGAATTCCGCCACCAGGGTCACGCCCGCCTTCTTCGCGTGCTCCGCCGCCTCCTTCATGCAGGCGACCGACCAGTTCCACTCGTCCTTCGTGGGGCCCGCGCCGCTGAAGACGCCGAGCGGCCCGTAGATCGGCCCGACGAGCTTGGTCGCGCCCGCGGCCTGGCAGCAGTCGATGGCCGCCTTGAGGTGAGCGACGCCCTTCGCCCGCACGGCGGCGTCGGGGCTGATGACGCTGTTGTCCCCGGAGATCACCGTCACGGCCGTCCGGGCGAGGCCGATGCGGTCGAGCTCCTTCCCGAGCGCGGCGAACTTCTCGACGTTCGTGTCGAAGATGGGGATCTCGACGGAGTCGAAGCCCATCTTCTTGAGCCTCCCGAAGAGCGGGAGGAACGAATCCCCCGTCGTGTCGGTGGTCCAGAGGAGCATGTTCATGCCGTAGGTGACCATGGGTGTCCTCCCGTAAGATCAGCGGACTGGAAGCCCAGAAGCGAAGCTGAAGAATACGCACGGGCCCGGGGGGTGTCAACGAATGAAGATCTCCTC
>JAHFOZ010000520.1:0-595 GCA_023261405.1 Planctomycetota bacterium | reverse complement strand
CCTCCGGGGGGAGTTCCTGAGGATCGCTGGGGCTGCTTCCCAGTACCGGTTCGCCCGCGCCCTGGAGGTCTTCGGAGAGACGAATCCTTTGACAGGGCCGGAATGCGAGCCCATAATCTTCGGAACTCGGGGAAAGCCGCCGGCGGGGATGGCGGTCCGGCATGTGCCGGACCCCGCGAACCAAAACTCTTGCGGAGCGACATTGCCATGGGTAATGAAAAGCGTCTCCTCTGGGCCGGGTTCATGGCCATCCTCGCGGCCGGGGTCGGCTTTGCCGTGCGCGGCGCCATCTTCGGCAACTGGGCCGGCGAGTTCGGATTCACGGCCGCTGAACTCGGCGCGATCGGCGGCGGGGGCTTCACGGGCTTCTGCTTCGGCATCGTGGTCGGAGGCATGCTGGCCGACAAAATCGGCTACGGCAAGCTGGTGATCCTCGCCTTTGCCCTTCACGTGATCTCGGCCTTGGTGACGTTTGCGGCCAAGGGGGCGCCGCCCGGGTCAACGGAGATCGCCATCGCGGCGGCGAAGGCGTCCGGGTACACCTTCCTCTTCTGGGGCATGTTCATTTTCGCTTATGCGAACGGCACGCTTGAGG
>JAHFOZ010000095.1:642-13540 GCA_023261405.1 Planctomycetota bacterium | reverse complement strand
TGGGGTTTCCCTCACCGGGAGGGCCCGCGGGCTGTATAAAGGATGGTCTTGGGAATTAAGGGGAGAACCATGAAACTCGCGACGGTTGGAGCGACCCTCGTCCTGGTGCTGGCCTTCTCCGCGGAGGCCTTCGCGCAGCGCGGCGACTTCGGCGAGTTCCGCAACCGCCTCCGCTGGTATCCGGACGTCGAGCGGGTCATCAGCAGCGGCGCCGGGGCTGTAGCCGAGCCCAACAACCCCTTCGGCGGCCGCCGCGATCCCTTCGGCGGCATGGACGTGAAGAAGAAGTACATCTTCATCTACGTGCGCCCCTCCATCGCCGAAGACAAGGACCCCAACGAGTTCACCAACGCCGACATCGTGCAGCTCTCCTACGGCGAGTGGTACTTCATCAAGATGGACCTCGACAAGGAGAACGCCCGCCTGAAGGCCTGGGGCGTCAAGGGCGGCCCCATGATCATCGGATGCGACCTGCACGGGAACGACTTCCTGAAGTTCAGCGCCCTCACGCTCGACTCCGTCCGTTCCATCACGCGCGGCCTCCCTGGCGAGATCCAGAAGTACGAGGCCAAGCTCCAGGCCGACTACCGGAAGGCCTGCGACTTCCTCAAGACGGACGAGGCGAAGGGGCTGAAGGGGCTCCTCGACATCCTCGCCGCCGGGAAGCAGGGCTACAAGGAGGTCACCGAGGCCCAGGCCAAACTCAATGACGTCTCCGAGGCCGCTTTCCGCCGGATCGAGCTCGCGGAAAGCGTGAGCCTCGAGACCGGGATCGATTACCTCGATGAGCTGGTGAAGCAGTACGGCAAGACCGCCCGCGGCATCCAGGCCGAGATCCGCATCGCGCAGCTCGACCACGAGCGCGGGAACGTCCCCGCGGCCGTGCAGCGCCTCAACAAGATCCTCAAGTACGAGCGCCTTCCCAAGTCCGAGATCGACCTCGTCCAGCGCGCGCTCGAGGAGGTCTCCAAGGCGGGCGACCAGAAGATCGAGCTCGCCCTGACGGGCGACCGGAACGCCTCCAAGGAGCTGCTCCGGAAACTCGCCCGGGACTACGCCGGGACCGAGGCCGGCAAACGCGCGACGGAGCTCTCCAAGTAGCCCGCATCCAACCGCATGCACACGGGGCGCCGAAAGGCGCCCCGTTTTCTTTTGTGCGCCCGCGCCTCACCGGGATAACCTGGCGGCGTCATTAGGTATAGAGACATGCGCGGCCTCCTCCTTCTCGTCCCGGCCCTCCTGGCGGCGGCGGACGACCCCTACCTCGAGGAGGTGCGCGCGGCCCTCGACAAGACCGCAGCCGAGGGCTACGCCTTCGAGGTCAAGGGCCGCCGGGAGCGCACGGGAGAGGTCAAGCCCCCCGGCATCGTGACCAGCAGGATGAAGCATTACCAGTCCGCCCGGAACGGGGAGGAGATCCTGGTCAAGGGGCCGGAAGGGCTGTGGAAGACCCCCGAGGAGCGCCTCGGCGAGAAGGTCGAAAGGGGGCAGGACCCCGACGCGCCGGCCATCGTCCGCACGCTCCAGCAGGCGCGCGCGCCGCACGAGATCCTGCAGGAGCTCCTGGTGCTCGTCGCCAAGGGCCGCGAGCCGCAGGACCGCGAGGTGGACGGGCTGATGTGCAAGCGCTACCTCCTCCCCTTCTCCGAGGAGGCGCTCAGGAAATCGCTCGACGAACAGATGGGCAAGGCGGTCCAGGCGGGCGAGCTGGAGCGGCCCGACAAGGTCCGCTGGAGCACGGCCCGCGGCAGCGTGGCGGTCTACCTGGCGAAGGGACTCCTCCGCAAGGTGAAGGACGAGCGCCTGGTCGAGCTCGAGTACAAGGTCCCCGACCTCCCCCCCCGCGTGTTGAAATACAAGCTGGAGTGGGAGTACGACTACTCTTCGTGGGGCAAGGTGACGCTCACGATCCCGAAGGAGATCCGCGAGCGCCTGAAGATCAAGGACGAGTAGTCCCGATCCGCCGCCTACTTCGGCGCGCCCTCCGCGAACTTCTTCAGGGCGCCCTCGAGCTCCTTGCGGACCTCTTTCGAGGTCTTCTTGCCCGTGAGCTTGAGGATCACCTTGTCCTTGGCGAGATCCGACCCGGGATCGAGCACCAGGAGCGCCCCGTCCGTGATCGCCAGGGTCTTCGCGTCGGCGTTCCCCTTCACGAGCTCGCCCTGGGCCATGACGAACTTCTCGACGAGGTCCTTGTTCGCGGGGTCGGCCAGCGCGGCGGCGATGGAGCTGTTGACGCCGGGCTTCACGAAGAGATAAAGGACGGGCTTTTTCTCCTCCTTGGCGACCCCGGCCGCCTTCTCGAAGGATTCGAACGCGGCCTTGGAGTGCTTCTTGGCGATCTCCGTGATCTGGGCGGCGACCGTGGTGGCATCCCGCCCCCCCAGTTCGCCCACTTCCTTGCCTTCGGGATCGAGGAACGTGACCGTCGGATAGCCTTGGACTTTATACTTGGTGCTGAGATCCTCGTTCTTCTTGCCCCAGTCGCAGTCCACGAACACGCACATGAGCTTCTTCGACGCCTCGATCACGGAGGGGTCGCTGAACGCACCTGCGCTCAGGCTCTTGCAGGGCCCTCAGCCCAGACTCGTGAAGAAGACCATCATCGCCTTGCCCTGTCGCTTGGCGTCGGCCATGGCGGTCTTGGGGTCGTCCTTGTCCTTGCCTCTCCAGTCGAGCTTCCCGCCGTCCTGGGCGGCGGCGGCCGTGCCGAGACCTCCCAGCATCAGGATCGCCATGAGAGTCTTGCTCATCGCCTTCTCCTTGTGACCTTCGATCCCCGAGGGTCCTCTCATCTTACACCGGTCACCGGAAAAATGTGAGTCCGAACGGAATCGGAGACGGCCGCCTATCCCCAGAGCCCCTGCAGACGCTCGGGCGCCGGGATTTTCAGCTCGAACTGCTTGGCGAAGGCGTGGTCCTGGATGCCGGCGAGCTCGCGCAGGGCCTGGTGGACGTGCTCGGGCCGCACCCGGATGCCCTTCTCCTTGTCCGGCGCCAGCGTCTTCGCGAGGAGGGGCACCTGGTACTGCTTCTCGTCCGTCGCGCCGATCACGCGATCGCCCTTGATGCCCGCGCCCAGGAACATCATCGAGCCGATCGACCAGTGGTCCTTCCCGTTCCCCTTGTTGTAGGTCGGCGTCCGCCCCATCTCGCTCTGGATCGCCACCACCATTTTTTCCCGGATCCCCAGCTCCTCCGCGCGGCGCATCAGGGTGTCGATCCCCGCCAGGAACTCGGGGATCAGCTTCATCTGGTCCTCGTCGTTGTTGTTGTGACTGTCGAACTGGCCGATCGTCAGGTTCGCCGAGACGCAGACCCCGGCCCTGAACGACGCCAGCGCGATGTCCACCTGCTGCGCGAGCCGCTCCTTCGGGGCCGTCTTCGGCACGAACGGCGTCACCCGCGAGAGCGCCTTCGAGTTCAGCTGCGCCGCGTAGAGCATGTTCTGCGCCCGCTCCACCCGCGGCAGGCGCGCCTCCGACACGCGCGCCTCGGCCTGCTCGGCCAGCGCCTTCTCGATCCGCGCGCCCACGAAGGCGTCGTGGTAGGGGTGCTGCGCTGTCCCGCCCACCGCGTCCGCGTTCGCGACCAGGTTGAGCGAGTTCAGGTAGGGGATCCGCGCCATCGGCACGAGGTTCCCCGTCGACGAGTAGTTGCCGAACGTGAGAAACGCCAGCGGACACTCCGGGCCCCGGCAGGCCGCCGCCAGCGCCGCGAAGGTCGGATACGCCAGGCTGTCCAGCTTCCCCGTCGCCATGTAGCGGGCACAGGGATCGTGGTTGTTCACCGAGTAGTCCAGCCCGTTCAGGACCAGGAGCTCCTTCCCGTATTTCTCGAAGAAGTCCTCGTTGCTCATCCCGACCTTGACGTGCTTCGCGTTCGGAGCGAACTTGTGCGCCCCGCGCGTCTGGATGTCCCCCTCCTGGTAGAGCCGGTTGATCCCCCCCACGCCCTTGGGGTCCATCAGGTACGTCGTGTCCCAGCCGCCCGAGGCGTTGAAGAACACGGTGTACGGACCCTCGTAGGGCGGCGGTTCCGCCGGCCCGGCCCAGGCCGACCGCAGCCCCACCGGCGCCGCGAAGCCCAGCCCCGCGGTTCCGCACAGCTTCAGGAACTTCCGGCGATCCATCGCGCAGCCCTCACTCGTAGAGGAAATCGTCCTGGCAGAGCAGGTAGGTCACCACCGCGCGCCAGGCCCGCAGCGTGTAGTGCGGGTCCTCGGAGCGCTTCTCTTCCTTGCCCGCCCGGCAGAAGTAGCTCTCCTGCTTCCCCAGGTCCTTCCTCGTCTTCGCTTCCTCGAGGAGGCCCGTGAAGAGGCGCCACGTGCGCTCCACCTCCGGAGGGTCCGCGCCGTGCGGACGGCCGAGCAGGACCTCGTGCAGATGCATCACCGCCTTCCGGAGTTTCGAATCCGATTCCGGCGTCCCGGGGACGTCGTCGGTCTCCACCCCCGGGAAGAGCCGCCGCCCGGCCGGCGCGAGCGCGAAGTCCGCCGGGACGTTCCTGCAGGCCACATCGTTGGCCATGATCCGCTGGATCGCCCCCATCGCCCCGCTCGGGTCCGTCATCCGCTCGGTGACCTCCTTCGAGTCGATGCCCCCGTAGAGGATCCCGAATCCCGAATCCCTGTACCCGAGCCGGCCCCACGGTTTCCCGAAGACGGCCGTGATCTTCCGCTCCAGCTGCTCCGGGGTCAGGAGCCGGACCACGCCCACGTCGTCGAGTTCCGCGCGGCGCGCCGGGTTCGCGATCGCCTCCGTGAGCCCGTCCACGCGGTAGAAGGGCGAAGCGGCCATCTCCTTGAAGGCGACCTTCAGGTTGAACCCCGACGCTGCGAACCGGCCGGCGACCTCCTGGATCGTCTTCCGCAGCTCGAGGTAGGCCCGGCGCTTCGGAGTGAAGTGCGGGTCCTCGATGTCCTTCGGCGGCGACATCGGGCGCCGCCCCATCAGAATCGAGTACACGTGCTCGACCATCGCGACCGCGAACCGCGGATCCTTCGCCGTCGCCTGGCCCAGCCACTGAAGGGAGCGCCAGCGCTCGGCCGGGGGCAGCCCCGTGCCCTCGCGCCCCGGGGCGAACATGTCGGTGAACCAGCCCTCCTTGCGCGGCCCGTAGTGCCCCTCCTCGTTGAAGTAGTCCTGGAAGAGCCCCGCGATCGGGTCGATCGTCTTGTGACAGACCACGCAGTCGGGGGCCTCCATCGGCGGGTTCTTGAACTGCGCGTCCACGGCCGCCGCGTCCGTCACCCGGGGGGCCAGCGCCATCACGTCGACCCCCAGGAAGTGGCGGAAGTACATCCGCGCCCTGAGGCGGTTCCGGTTCGTCACCGTCGTCGGGTAGCGCCGCAGGTACTGGAACATGGTGAGCAGACCCGAGTGCGGGTAGAACCCGGAGGGCGACTCCTGGGTCTTCCCGTCGCGGCCCTTCAGCGCCGGGACCCGCGCCTGGATGTACTCGAAGGGGTCCTCGGCGTTCTTGAATTTCCCCTTCAGGGCCTCGAAGATCCCGTAGCCCCGCGCCGAGTAGGGCGAGACCATGATGTAGTCCGCGGTCACGATCTCCGTGAACGGCCGCTCGTTCCGGACGATGAACTCGATGAGCTCGAGGGGCTCCCGGAGCAGCGCCTGCCGGTAGTCGTCCGCCAGCTTGTAGCCCGCCTGCCGGCGCGCCTTCTCGTCGGCGATGTGGCTCAGGTCGTAGTTCTGGTACCAGTGCCGCGTCTTCTCGTAGTGGTCGTACGAGAGCGCGTCGTCGGCGTTGCCGTTGTACCCGAGCGTGAGGAGGACATCGTTGAAGCCCTCCTTCAGCCGCGTGTAGAATCCTTCTTCCGTCATCAGCGCGTCGAGGGCGGCGTCCATCGCGGCCCGGCCGCCCTTCTCCACCGCCTCGGACTCCGCCGGCGTGGGGAGACGCCCGGCCAGCGACAGCGTCACGCGGCGCAGGAGCCGCCGGGGAGTGGCCATCCCGACCCCGGCGAAGAAGGGCGCGGGGGCATGATTCGTTGCGGCCGGCGCCTCGCCGGGACGGGCCTCGAGCCCGCGGACCCAGGACTCCAGGATCCGGTAGCCCGTCGAGCCCGGCTTGAGCTGCACGCCGCCGCCGTGCTTCATCCCGCCGGAGACCTTGAGGAGCAGGCGGGACTTGCCGTCCTTCCGCTCGACGGCCATGCGCGCGAAGGCGTCTCGGTTCTCCCTGAGCCGGACGGGATCGAGCTCCGCGGGCCGGAGGATGAAGTCGCTCTCCCACGCATCGCCGCCGGCGCTGTGGCAGTTCAGGCAGGTGAGCTCGCCGACCTTCGCCCAGACCTCGTCCGCGAAGGCGGTCTCGACCGCGCGCCCCGGATCCTGCCGGGCCGCGAGCGGGGAGAGGACCTGCAGGCTCGCGATGAAGACGCCAAGCGCGCGAAGCATCGGCCTCTGTCTCCAGTCCGTGAAGGGGCGACCCGCCCAATTATGTGTACGCGCCCGAGGTGGCCGAAATGCCGGCTGGACCGGTGTCCCGCATCCGCATGGCGCTCGGCTTCCGGCTGGTCGCGTTTGCCCCGGCGGACGGGGCGCAGCGCTGCCTCGAGCTCATGACCGGGAAGCGCCTCTGGGAGACGACCGACGTGATGCCGAAGGCCTGGCACGCCACGATGGACCTCGTGCGGGCCGGCGACAGCGGCGACCGCGCAACGAACTGGGGGACCTGATCCTGGCCCGGCTGAGCGACGAGGCCTGCAAGGAGCTCTCGCGCGCAAAGCTGATCGAGCCCACCGTTGAGCAGGGGCCGCGCGGCCGCGCCGTGACCTGGTCCCACCCGGCCTTCGCGTACCGTCACGTCTTCGCGCGGAGCGACCGGAAGCTGGTCTGCGCCGACCTGTCGGCGCCCCGGTAAGCGGACCGGGGTTCAAGAATGATGCCTCCCCCTCTTCTCTCCCTTCGCCCTCCTCAAGTATCACCAGTCCACCCAGTTGTTCAATTCCCCCCCCTATAAGGATTGAGTTGAAGTACAATCATTCCCTGATTCGCATGAGAACTTCGAACCTGGTACGGTCCTGTAGTGCAATCCTGATCGCCGTAATGAGCCATTCGTGTGGCGGAGGAGGCGGTGGTGGGAGTACCCCGGGAGGGGGGGGCGGGGGCGCTCCGGATGTCGTCTCTCCGTCGGCAGTGTCCAACCTCAGGGTCATTGCGGTCACTCCCACCACGATCACCATCAGCTGGACAGCCCCGGGAGATGATGGCGCCACTGGAACCGCGGCCTCGTACGATGTACGCTTTTCCACCACCCCGATCGACGCGGGATCCTGGGCGGGTTCGACTCCCGCTGCAGGCGAGCCCTTCCCAGGGCTGGCTGGAATGCCCCAGACGTTCACGATCTCCGGTCTGACCACGCCAACGACCTACTTCATCGCCCTCGTCACCCTAGATGAAGCTCCAAACGCGAGTGGGATGTCCAACGTCGTCCAGGCGAACGTCCTCTTCCAACCTGCCGTGACGTTCCTTGCCGACAAGGAGACGATGGGTGTTCAGGAACTCTACATGGCCGACCTCGCCGGGACGATGATCGTCAAGGGTTCCGCTCCCCTCGTGGCCAATGGGGACGTTCTGGGCTATGAGTGGTCACCGGACCGTACACAGGTCGCTTATGTGGCCGACCAGGAGACCGACGGACGGAACGAACTTTATGTGGTGTCCGCCTGGGGCGGGACTCCCGTCAAGGTGTCGGGCCCTCTCATTCCCGGGGGGTGGGTCGTCGCCGCGCCAAGTTGGGCTCCGGACGGCTCGCGCATCATGTATCGTGCCCAGCAGGAATCCAGCGCGTTCGAGCTCTACACCTCCCACCCGGACGGCACGGGAAACGTGAAAGTCTCAGGGACCCTGGTCCCAGGTGGCGTGGTCACTGCGGCCGTCTGGTCTCCCGACTCCGTGCGGCTGGCGTACATGGCTGACCAGGACGTTGTCGGGACCGATGATGCCTATCTATCAACCGCCGATGGGTCATCGAATGTCCGCGTATCTCCGGTCCTTCCCCCCGGCCAGGAGGTGAACGGCGGGCTCGCTTTCAGTCCTGACGGCACGAAGTTCTCGTTCGCTGCGGGCACGTGGAATGCCATCCAGGAGATTTATACCGTAAATCCCGACGGCACGGGCCTGGTGAAAGTCACGGGCACGTTCCAGGCCGGGGCGCGACTCTATGACTGGATATGGGCACCCGATGGTTCAAAGATAGCCTTCGATTCCGACATGGAGGTGGACGGTGTCATCGAGCTCTATACGGCTCTTCCGGGAGTTGCCGCAAGCCAGACGAAGGTGAGCGGGACGCTGGCCGGCGGGGGAATAGTCCAGAACTTTGCGTGGGCACCAGACAGCACGGAACTCTCTTTCCGCGCTTTTCAGAATGGCACCGGTAAACAGGAGCACTTTGCCTGCAAGGCGGACGGCACGGGGCGCGTGACCATCAACGGTCCCCTCGCCGCAGGGGGGCAGGCGCAGGGCGTGGCGGCCTGGAGCCCGGACAGTTCGAGGATCGCGTATATCGCCCCCCAGGATGCCCTCCTCCTCGAACTGTACACTTCACTCCGGGATGGGACGGGAAGCGTCAGGGTTTCCGGACCGCTCGTCGCGGGGGGCGCGGTGAATCAGTATTCGGCTACCTGGGCGCCAGACGGATCCAAGGTTCTCTACTTCGCCGACCAGGAGGTGGACGAACGGTTCGATCTCTATACCAGTTTCCCAGCCACTTCGACCGGAAACATCCGGGTGTCGGCCGTTCCGGTGGCGGGAGGGGACGTGACCGCGCTTCAGTTCTTCTGGAGCGTAGACAGCTCCAAGATCGTTTACGCAGGGGACCAGGATACCGATGGGACGCAGGAACTGTATTCAACGGATCCGACCGGTTCGGCGGGAAACACCAAGATCTCCGGCCCCCTCGTTCCGGGAGGAAGCGTCCTCTCATTCAAGATTCGCTAGGGACGAACTCTGGGGAATCGACGAACCTGATGGCTGGGTCAGGGGGCCAATAGTTTCGTCCAAGACGTCCTGAACGGGGCCCTCGGGCTCCTCACCCCCTCTTCCTTTCCTTCGCCCCCCTTAGGTTCATCCATCCGCCGCTCGAGGTCCAGGACTCCCCCGCTCACTTCGGCTGGGCGGGCTTCTCCGGCAGGTACCAGTCCCCCTCGGTCCACTCCCAGCCGATCATCATCTTCTGCTCGTTGCGCTCGTTCTTCAGCCGCTGGTGGATGACGACGTCCACGGGCACCGTGGCGGACTTGCGACTCTGGACCGCCGCCTCGGCCTTCCGCACGTCCGCCTTCTCGACCCGCACGCCGGCGCCCAGGGCGACCCCCAGCCACACGCGGATCATCCACTGGATGCCGCGCTTGCCATGCTCGCGCAGCACCGCGGGGGCGACGAACTCCAGGATCTTGTCGTGGTCCTCCCCCTTCTCGCTCCGCATGCAGGCGGCCAGCCCCTCCGTGCGGGCCACGACCCGCGCCCGGTGGAGTTCGAGCTCGATCTTCTCCAGCTCCGCCTTCGCCCCGGGGAACTTTCCGCGGAGGACGTCGAGACGGTTCATCACCTCCTGGAAGGGGGTCTTCCCGTCCGACGCCAGGGCCACGGCCGCTTTCACCTCGCGCTCGACGATCGCGCGGAGGGCGCCCTGGGCCCGCGCGGCCCACTCGGTCCCGGGGAAATCCGCGATGATCTCCCGGAGATGAACGAGCTTCGTCTCCTCCGTCGCGGAGGCCTCCGCCACCCTCCACGCCTTCTCCGCCTTGGAGGGACCGAGGAGGACGAGCAGGAAGATGAGCAGGAAGAGGCCCCCGAGCCCCGCCCCGGCCCCCGCGATGAGGAGCTTCTTCCTCCGCCGGGGCGTGAGGACCTTCTCCTCCGCCACGTTCACCATCGTGGCGCCGCCGCTCTTGATGCGGTCGATCGCCGCCACGACCTCCTCTGCCGACTGGAAGCGCCGGTCGAGCGGCTTGGCCATCATCTTCCCGACGAGCGCCTCGACCTCCTCCGGGATCTCCGGGACGATGTTCCGGAGCGGCTCGGGCTTCTCGCCGGGCGTCGTGTGCTTGACGAGGATCGCCATGGGCGACGTGCCCTTGTACGGCGGGCGCCCCGACAGCATGCAGTAGAGGGAGCACCCGAGGGCGTAAAGGTCGCAGCGACCGTCGAGCTTCTCGCCGCGCGCCTGCTCCGGGGCGATGTAGTGGGGCGTGCCGAGCACCTGCCCGGCGGTGGTGAGCCCCGCGTCCGACTCCACGTCGCGCGCGATCCCGAAGTCGCCCACCATCACCCGGCCCTGCTTCGTCACCATGATGTTGGCGGGCTTGATGTCGCGGTGGATGATCCCGAGCTTGTGCGCCGCGCCCAGCGCCTGCGCGACCTTCTTCGTCACCGAAAGCGCCTCGCCGTGGGCCAGCTTCCCCTTCTTCTCGAGGATACGGTCCAGGTCCGTGCCGTCCACGTACTGCATCACGATGAAGTGCGCCCCCCCGTCGGAGCCGGCATCCAGGACCTGGATCACGTTGGGGTGCTCGAGGCGCGCGGCGTTCCGCGCCTCCCGGAGGAGCCGCTCCACCGCCTCGGGCTCCTTGGAGGCTTCGGGCGGCAGGACCTTGACGGCCACGTCCTTCTGCAGGGTCTCGTGCCGCGCCAGCCAGACGACGCCCATGCCGCCCTCGCCCAGCTTGCGGACGAGGCGGCACCTCCCGATGACCTGGTTCTCCATGGGTGTGAGGATTATACCGTTTCACCCGGGGGCGCGCAGAGATCACGAAGATACGCTTGGGGCCTTACTCGGGGGATCGTTCTCTGCTGGCCCTGTTCTGCGGTGAATTCGTCCGTCTACTTCCGACGGGCGCGCTCGACCAGCTCCGCCAGCTTCTTGAGCGCGTCGATCGGCGTCAGACGGTTCGGGTCGACGCCGGCAAGCTCCTTGCGCACGGGGTCCTCGGGCAGGGGCGGCGGCGCGAAGAGCGCGAGCTGCGCCATCTCGCCCGGCCGCGGCTTCTTCCCGGACCTGCCGTCGAGCGTCAGCTGCTCCAGTCCCGCCAGGATGACCCGCGAGCGGTCCACCACCGGCTGCGGGATGCCCGCCAGGCGCGCCACGTGGATGCCGTAACTCTTGTCGGTGGGACCCTCCACGATCCGGTGCAGGAAGACGATCCCCTCCTCCCACTCCTTCACCGCGACGTGCAAGTTCTTCACGCCCTTGAGCGTGTCGCCCAGCTCCGTGAGCTCGTGGTAGTGCGTGGCGAAGAGCGTGCGCGCCCTCACCTTCTCGTGCAGGTACTCGGTGACCGCCCAGGCGATCGAGACGCCGTCGAAGGTCGAGGTGCCGCGGCCGATCTCGTCGAGGATGATGAGGCTGCGCGGCGTGGCGTTGTTGAGGATGTTCGCCGTCTCGCTCATCTCCACCATGAACGTGGACTGGCCGCGCGCGAGCTCGTCGGAGGCCCCCACGCGGGTGAAGATGCGGTCCGCCGCGCCGATGCGGGCCTTCGCAGCCGGGACGAAGGAGCCCATCTGCGCCATGAGGACCACGAGAGCCGCCTGCCGGATGTAGGTGGACTTGCCCGCCATGTTGGGGCCGGTGATCATGAGGATGGGGCGCTCGCCGCCCACGACGACGTCGTTCGGAACGACCTTCTCGTCGCGCACCGCCTCGAGCACCGGGTGCCGCGCGTCGCGCACGTCGAGGAGGACGCCCTCGTCCACCTCGGGCAGGACGTACTTGCGCTCCTCCGCCACCTGCGCGAGCGAGGCCGCGGCATCGAGGAAGGCCAGGGCCCGCGCGGTCTCCTGGAGCTCGGCGATCTCGGCGGCCACGCGGGCGCGGACCTCCTGGAAGAGCTCGACCTCCAGGTCCTTCGACCGCTCCTCGGCGTTCAGGACCGTGTTCTCGTGCTCCTTGAGGTCGGGCGTGATGTAGCGCTCGGCGCTCTTGAGCGTCTGCTTGCGCACGTAGTCGGCGGGGATCTTCTCCTTGTGGACGTTCGTGATCTCGATGTAGTAGCCGAAGACCCGGTTGAAGCGGACCTTGAGCGAGCCGATCCCCGTGCGCTTCTGCTCGCGCGTCTCGAATGCGGCGATGAAGCCCTTGCCGTCCGTCGAGAGCGAGCGGAGCCGGTCGAGCTCCTCGTGGAAGCCCTTCCGGATGAGGCCACCCTCGGTGAGGAGATGGGGCGGGTCCTCGGCGAGCGCCTTCTCGAGGTGGGCGGCGAGCTCCGCGTGGGTCCGCAGGCGGAGCTTCGCGAGCGGGCCCGCCTTGAACTTCATCGCGACGACTTTGGGCAGCGGCTTCAAGGAGTTGCGAAGCCCCACGAGGTCGCGCGCGTTCGCGCGGCCCGACCCCACCCGGGCGAGGGCGCGCTCGAGGTCGAAGATCGACTTGAGCTCCTCCTGCAGCCGGGCGCGGAGCTTCGCGTCCCGGAAGAGCTCGTCCACGGAGCCCAGGCGCGCGCGGATGTCCTCCACGCGGGCCAGCGGCGAGGTCACCCAGTCGCGGAGGAGTCGCGCCCCCATGGGGGTCCGCGTGCGGTCGAGCACCCAGAGGAGCGTGCCCTCGCGCTCGCCGGTGCGAAGCGTCTCGGTGAGCTCCAGCGACGCCTGGGTCTGCCGGTCGAGGAACATCCGTCCCTCTCCGGTGTGGCGCTCGAGGCGCGTCAGGTGCTGGAGCGGCCCGCGCTGGGTCTCCTTGAGGTAGGCGAGCACCGCGCCCGCGGCGGCGACGGCGGGGCCCAGGTCCTCGCAGCCGAAGCCCGAGAGCGACTTCACGCCGAAGTGCTCGCAGAGCGAGCGATGGGCGTTGTCGCGGTCGAAGGTCCAGTCGTGGAACGGCGTGACGATCCCGCCCGCCGCGGCGCCGACCTCGGCCCCCTTCGTCTCCGCCAGGGATG
>JAHFOZ010000095.1:0-632 GCA_023261405.1 Planctomycetota bacterium | reverse complement strand
CTCGTCCTGGAGCCGGGGCGTGGGGAGGTCCTGGAGGCGGAACTGGCCGGTGGAGAGGTCGGCCCAGGCGAGGCCGGTCGTTCCGCCGTCGGCCACCGCCGCGGCGAGATAGTTGTTCTTCTTCTCCTCGAGCATGCTCTCCTCGACGAGCGTGCCGGGCGTGATGACGCGGACGACGGCGCGCTCGACGATCCCCACGGCCTCCTCGGGGTCCTGCATCTGCTCGCAGACGGCCACGCGGAGGCCGGCCTTGAGGAGCCGGTTGATGTACGACTGCGACGAGTGGTGCGGCACGCCCGCCATCGGGATGCGGCCCTCGCCCTTGCTGCGCGAGGTGAGGACGATCCCCAGGACCCGCGCGGCGGTCTTCGCATCCTCGTGGAACATCTCGTAGAAGTCGCCCAGGCGGAAGAGGAGGATCTCGTTCGGGTGCTTCGCCTTGATCTGCGAGTACTGCTCCATGAGGGGGGTGCCCACGGGCGGAGTATATCAGCCCGCGGCCGCGCGGGGAATCAGTCCGGCTGGGATTCCGCGAGGATCGCCCGGTAGGCGCGCCGGGCGTGGTCGTAGGCGGAGACCGCGTCCTGCTTCTCCGCGGGGGCGATGACGCGCTCCTTCTGCGACCAGCACTG
>JAHFOZ010000094.1:2711-13564 GCA_023261405.1 Planctomycetota bacterium | reverse complement strand
TTTTCGGGATATCGCTGTCGCTCCCGGTGCGGATCTCGATCAGGGCGTTCATGGGAGGCACGATAGGATGGCCCGCCGGCCCCGTCAAGGAATGGAGACCGGCTGGAGGAAGTCCCAATCCGGCTCGCTGCGAACGCCGAACCCGAAGGCGTTGATCTCGTCGAGGGCCATCTTGCCGCCCTCGATCCGCACCCGGGGCGGCCCGTCCCGGTAGAGCGAGGGGAACTCGCAGAGCGCCGCCTCGCGCTCGCCCGGCGAGAAGAACTCGAACGCGCGGATGTAGTGGTGCCCGTTTCGCTCGCTGTGCGCGATCCCCAGCGCCGCCGCCACGCACAGGTCCTGGTGCAGCGGCACCACCGGGATGTTCATGAGGTCCTCGCTCGAGAGGATCACCCCCGCCTCCCGCGCGCGCCGGTGGCTGTGAAGCGTGCGGAACACCCCCTTGCAGTTCTTGGCCGAGATCCCGCCGTACCCGAGCGAGAGCCCGCGGTCCACCGCGTCGTCCGTCCCGTCCGACTCGTCCAGGATCACCGGCTTCCTCGCCCCGATCCGCCGCAGCGGCCGGGCCACCCCCTCCTCGAGCGCCTTGCCGCGCTCCACCGGCTGCTCGATCCAGAGCGTGCGCCCCCACAACCCCCGGAGGGCCGGCGCCGCCTCGATCGCGCGCACGAAACCATCGACCTCGTTCATCGAGTGGAACTGCTCGTTCCCGTCCAGCGTCACCCGGTAGTCGCCCGCGTCCCGGTCCAGCACCGCGGCGATCCGCCCGAGCCGCTGGAGCGAGGGGGCCGCGTCGCCCGAGACCTTGATCTTGAAGTAGCGGACCCCGTACTCGCGTACGACCTCCTCGAGCGTCTCCGGCAGCCCGTCGCCGATCCGGGACGCCGTATCCGCCGCCGTGAGGGGGTCGCCCATGCCGACCGTGTGCCGGACGTCCATGGCCTCCAGCGGCCGTTCGCCCACCGGGGCGACGAGGCCGAAGAGCCCCTCCCGGAGTCCCTGGTGGAAGGTGCTCCCGGCCTGACGGCAGATCGCGTCGATGACCGCCGCGTCCAGCAGCGCCACGCCGAAGCCCGCCGTGAGGTCGTTCATCCCGAGCGCCGCGCAGCGCCGGCGCGCCTCGGGCTCCGCACGGCCGTGGAGCGTCCATGCATCGGCCGCGTCCGCCTCCCGGTAGACCCTCGCCGCCTCGGAGAGCGAGCGCAGGAGGTCGCGGATGTCGTCCGCATGAGTGCGCCCGGCGCCCTTGTCGAACCAGAGGGGCGGTAATGCCGCCGCGCTCACCCCCGCGATCCCGTCCTCGCCGACGATCCGCACGTGGAGGATCGGTTCCTCGGTGACGACGGCGGTCCCGTACCGGAACGGCATCCGGGTGCGCACCGGCCGGAGCCAGGCGCGCACCTCGCGGACGCGGAACCGGGGGGCGGCGGTCATGTCGGGGGGATTCTACCCGAACCGGGACCGATCCGAAACCCCGGAACACCGGGAGTCGGGGAGGTGTATGCATATATGTGCATTCCCCGCGCCGGGAGCGGTAGGATGGGGAAAGCCCCCCTGGGAGGAGAATCATGAGCCTGTTCACCCGTCGCGAATTCATCGAAAGCGTATCGAAGACCGCCGCCGCCATGGCCGCCGCCTCGGCGCTCCCGGCCGCCTCCGCGATGCCGCTTCATCGCGCTGGCGCCAACGAGCGCCTCCGAATTGCGACCATCGGCGTCCGGGGCCGGGGCCTCGATCACCTCAACCAGTGGCTCAAGATGGCGGACGTCGAGGTCGCGGCGATCTGCGACATCGACGAGAACGTCATCCACGGCGCGGTGGACAAGATCGAGAAGGCGTCCGGCAGGAAGCCGGCCTTCTTCAAGGACCTGCGGAAGCTCTTCGAGGACAAGACGATCGACGCCGTTTCCGTCGCGACGTGCAACCACTGGCACACGCTCGCGGGCCTCTGGGCGATCCAGGCGGGCAAGCACGCCTACGTCGAGAAGCCCATGAGCCACAACGTGTGGGAGGGCCGCAAGCTCGTCGAGGCGGCCAGGAAGTACGGCAAGGTGGTGACGGTCGGCACGCAATGCCGCTCGATGAAGGGCATGCGCGAGGCGATGGAGTACCTCCACTCGGGCAAGCTCGGCAAGGTGAAGGTCGCGCGCGCCTTCTGCTACAAGAAGCGCGGCTCCATCGGCATCGAGCCCGAGACCCAGCCGCCCAAAGGCGTGGACTACGACCTCTGGCTCGGCCCCGCTCCCGAGCGTCCGTTCACCAAGAACCGCTGGCACTACCAGTGGCACTGGATGTGGGACACCGGCAACGGCGACCTGGGCAACCAGGGCGTCCACCAGATGGACATCGCCCGCTGGGGTATCAACAAGCAGGAACTCCCCAGGTCCACCTCGAGTCTCGGCGGCCGCTTCGGCTACAAGGACGACGGCGAGACCCCCAACACCCAGATCGTGGTCTCCGATTACGGCGACACCCAGATCATCTTCGAGGTCCGCGGCCTCCCCTGCGACAAGTACAAGGTCGTCGAGAAGGACGCCGGCCTCCTCATCGGCGACGTCTTCGAGTGCACCGAGGGAGCCCTCGTCATCCCGAGCTACTCGAGCGGCATCGCCTACGGCCCCAAGGGGGAACTCCTCCAGAAGTTCGGCGGCGGAAACGACGACGCGCACTTCCGGAACTTCATCGATGCCGTGAAGAACAACAAGCCCGAGTCGCTCAACGCCACAGCGCTCGACGGCCACCTCTCGGCCGCGCTCTGCCACCTGGGGAACATCTCGTACCGGGTGGGTGCCCCCAAGCCGCTCTCGACCGAGAACCCCTTCGGCGGCAACGGGCCCGCCAACGAGACGTACCGGCGCATGCGCGACCACCTCAAGGCGGAGAACATCAGCCTCGACACGCCCATGACGGTGGGCCCCGCCCTGTCGGTGGACCCGAAGGCGGAGACGATCGCCGACAATGCCGCGGCCTCGAAGCTGCTCACTCGCGAGTATCGCAAGCCGTTCGTGGTTCCCGAAACCCCCTGATCCGGAGTCGGCGCGGCGGGAGCGGGATAGGTCCAGCTGGGGAGCGATCGTGACGAGATTCACCCGCCGGGAGTTCCTGGAGGAATCCCTGCTCGCGGCGGCCGCGGCCGCGGTCCCTGCGACCCAGGCTTTCGCGGCGCCCCGCCGGGTTGGGCCCAACGATCGCCTCCGCGTGGGCGTGGTCGGCGTCAAGGGGCAGGGGCTCGTCCATGTCAACAAATGGCTGGGGATTCCCGAGGTCGAGGTCGCGGCCATCTGTGACATCGACGACAAGTACGGCGGTGACGCCGCCGCGGCCGTGGAGAAGAAGACGGGCCGCAAGCCCGCGCTCTTCAAGGACGTCCGGAAGCTCCTGGAAGACAAGTCGATCGACGCCGTCTCCACCGCGACGCCCAACCACTGGCACGTCCTCGTCTCGCTCTGGAGCGTGCAGGCGGGGAAGGACGTCTACGTCGAGAAGCCGCTCGGCCACAACGTGTGGGAGCAGCGCAAGCTCGTAGAGGCTTCGAGGAAGCACGAGCGCCTCATCCAGATGGGGAATTACACCCGGTCGCTCGCGGGCCATCGCACGGCGATCGAGTACCTGCGCGCTGGAAAGCTGGGGAAGATCAAGCTCGCCCGCGGCCTCTGCTACAACCGGCGGCCGTCGATCGGGAAGAAGCCCGACGGCCCCGTTCCCGCGGGAGTGGACTACGACGTCTGGCTCGGCCCCGCCCCGGAGCGCCCCTTCAACCCCAACCGATTCCACTACAACTGGCATTGGAACTGGGACTATGGCGGTGGGGAGATCTGCAACAACGGCATCTACTACCTCGACGTCGCGCGCTGGGGTCTGGGGAAAGCCGAGCATCCGAAGCGCGTGCTCAGCCTCGGCGGCCGCCTGGGCTACGAGGATGACGGTCAGACGCCCAACACCCAGATCGCGGTCCTCGACTACGGCGACGTGAAGATCGAGCTGGAGGTCCGCGGGCTCGAGACGCAGCCCCACATGGACGTGACCATGGGGAACGTCTTCCATTGCGAAAAGGGATACCTCGCCTCGGGCATCCGCGGGACCGCCGCCTTCTCGCCCGACGGCCAGGTCCTCGAGAAGTTCGCCGGCCCGGGCGACCACTTCCGGAATTTCGTGGACGCCGTGAAGTCTCGGAAGCGCGAGACCCTCAACTCGGAGGTCCTCGACGGGCACCTCTCGACCACGCTCTGCCACCTGCCGAACATCGCGCACAAGCTCGGCGAGGACCGGCCGCTCGGCGAGCTGCGCGACTGGGGCGGGGACGACGGGGCGGAAACCCTCGTGCGGCTGCGCGAGCACCTCAAGAAGAACGAGATCGATCCCGAGAAGGTGGTGGTCCGGGTGGGGAAGACCCTGGAGTTCGATGGCAAGACCGAATCGTTCCCGGGCGCCGCGGCGGCAAACGCGCTCCTCAGGCGCGAATACCGCAAGCCGTACGTCGTGCCGGACCAAGTTTAGGAGGATCCCATGAGACAGCTTTCGCGTCGCGAATTCCTCGAGCAGTCCATGATGGCCGCGGCGGCGGTCCCGTCCGCCGCCGCCTTCGCCCAGGCCGCGCCGGCCCGTGCGGTGGGCCCCAACGAGGTCCTCCGAGTCGCCGTCGTGGGGACGAAGGGCCGCGGCGGGAGCCACCTGGGCGCGTTCGGCGGGATGAAGGACGTGCAGGTCGCCGCGATCGTGGACATCGACGAGAACGTCGTCGCCGACACCCTCAAGGGCCTCGAGAAGAAGGGCCTGAAGAAGCCGGACGTCTACGAGGACTTCCGGAAGATGCTCGAGGACAAGTCCATCGACGCCATCTCGGTCGCCACCTGCAACCACACGCACACGCTCATCTCGCTTTACGCCGTGCAGGCGGGAAAGCACGTCTACGTGGAGAAGCCGCTCAGCCACAACGTCTGGGAGGGGCGCAAGCTCGTGGAGGCCGCGCGCAAGTATGGCAGGATCGTGCAGCACGGGACCCAGAGCCGCTCCGGCGGCGGCCACCGCAAGGCCGCGCAGTTCCTCGCCGAAGGCAAGCTCGGCAAGATCAAGGTCTCCCGCGGACTCTGCTACAAGCGCCGCGGGTCCATCGGCACCCTCGCCGACAGCCCCGTGCCCAAGGGCGTGAACTACGACCTCTGGCTCGGCCCCGCTCCCGAGCGCCCGTTCAACAAGAACCGCTTCCACTACAACTGGCACTGGCACTGGGATTACGGCAACGGCGACATCGGCAACCAGGGCGTGCACGAGATGGACAAGGCGCGCTGGTACCTCGGGAAGAAGGAACTCCCGCTCTCCGTCACGTCGATCGGCGGCCGCTTCGGCTACACCGACCAGGCCGAGACCGCCAACACCCAGATCGTCTGCATGGACTACGGCGACGGCCAGCAGGTCATCTTCGAGGTCCGCGGCCTGGAGACGCCGAAGCACATGACCGAGGGGATCGGCAACCTCGTTCATTGTGAGAAGGGCTACGTCGCGGGCTCCACGGCGTTCGACCTCGACGGCAAGAAGGTCGAGATGGACGTGCACGACGACGGCCGCGGAGGCGACCACTTCCGCAACTTCGTCAATGCGGTCAAGAGCGGAAAGCACGAGGACCTGAACGCGGACGTCCTGGACGGCCACCTCTCGGCCGCGCTGGGCCACCTGGGGAACATCTCGCTCCGCCTGGGCGAGCCCCAGCCGCTCTCGAAGAACGACCCCTTCGGCAAGAACGACGAGGGCAACGAGTCGTTCAACCGGATGCGCGAGCACCTGAAGTCCAACTCCGTGGACCTCGACAAGACGATGGTCCGCGTGGGGCGGACGCTCCGGCTCCACCCCAAGGCGGAGACCTTCGTGGACGACGCCGAGGCCTGCAAGATGCTGACCCGCGAATACCGGAAGCCCTTCGTGGTCCCGGAGTACGTGTAGGACGCCATGCGTGCGCTGCTCGCCCTGCTCTGGCTCTTCCCGGTCGCAACGGCCGGGACGTCGGTCACGGTCGCGCCCCACGGCCAGGATCGCCGCTGGGTCCTGGCGGAGGCCTCCGTGAAATCGTCCGGGCCCATCCATGTCGTGGACGAGAAGGGCAACGAGGTGCCCAGCCAGGCTGATGGGGGCATCGTGAGCTGGCTCGTTTCCTCGGTTGCGGCGAACCAGAAGCCCCGCTTCGAGGTGCGAGAGGGGCCGTCGAAGCTGCCGTCCATGTCGCTGGCGGACGGGCCGGACGGATCGATTTCCATCAAAGGCCCCGACCGGGAGATCACCCGGTTCTACCCCTCGGCGGGGACGGCGAACAAGAAGCCCTGCTTTTATCCGCTCATGGCCGGCGGCGTGAACGTGCTGCGGAGTTACCCGCTCGAGGACCGGGAGGGCGAGAACAAGGATCACCCGCATCACACGGGGATCTACCATGCGCTGGGCGACGTGAACGGCACGGAGTACTGGTCGAAGACGGCGATCACCCACAAGAAGATCGTGAAGAAGGAGGCGGGTCCGGCCTTCGCGAGGATCGTGGCGGAGAACCACTGGGGCGAGGACCTGGTGGAGACCTGGGACGTGAAGGTCCTGAACACGGGCGCGGACGCGGTGGTGGACTTCTCGATCACGCTCAGGGCGGCGAACAAGCCGGTCGTCTTCGCGAAGAACCTCAAGATGGCGAAGGAGGGAAGCTTCGGCGTCCGCGTGGCGACGGGGCTGACCTCGAAGGGCGATGCCCCGGACATGCTGACGGACTCCAAGGGAAACAAGGGCGAGAAGGAGATCCGCGCAGACACGGCCCCCTGGGTGCACTACTCGGGGACGGTGGACGGGAAGAAAGTGGGCGTCTCGGTGATGAACCATCCCTCGAGCTTCCGTTACCCGACGACCTGGCACGTGCGCGCCTACGGGCTCTTCGCCGCGAACCCCTGGATCATCAAGGGCGAGAACACGCTCGCCCAGGGGGAGTCCCTCGCGCTCGGATACCGGGTCTACGCCCACGGCGGCGAGGCGGCGGCGGGCCGTCCGGCGGACGTCTTCGCGGCCTTCGCGAACGCCAAGGCCTCGGCGGAATGATCCTGGTCCTCTGCGCGCTCCTTCAGGAGCCGGCGTTTGCCGACGTCTTCGTCTCGGGCGAGGGGGAGACCCACACCTACCGGATCCCCTCGGTCATCTCCACGGCGAAGGGGACGCTCCTCGCGTTCGCCGAGGCGCGGAAGAAGGGGACGAGCGACTCGGGGAACATTGACCTCGTCGTGAAGAGCAGCGCGGACGGCGGCGCCACGTGGGGGCCGCTCCGCGTCGTCTGGGACGAGGGAGACAACACCTGCGGCAACCCGTGCCCGGTCGTGGACCGCGCGACCGGGACCGTGTGGCTCCTCCTCACGCACAACCTGGGGAAGGACCACGAGAAGGACATCGTGAACCGGAAGGCGCAGGGCAGCCGGACGGTGTGGGTCACGAGGAGCGACGACGACGGCGCGACGTGGGCGAAGCCGGCGGAGATCACGAAGGACGTCAAGAAGCCCGAGTGGACCTGGTTCGCCACGGGTCCCGGCGTCGGGATCCAGACGAAGGCCGGCCGGCTCGTCGTCCCGTGCGACTCCAAGAACGAGGGCGGGAAGACCGGCTGGTCGTTCGTGATCTTCAGCGACGACCGGGGGAAATCCTGGACGACCGGCGG
Source organism: Planctomycetota bacterium (assembly GCA_023261405.1). GTDB lineage: Bacteria > Planctomycetota > MHYJ01 > MHYJ01 > JACPRB01 > JACQFK01. The sequence goes on along the minus strand of JAHFOZ010000094.1, from coordinate 5,895 downwards.
CACGGTGGGCGATCTCTGGAACGAGTGCCAGGTCGCGGAGCTGGCCGACGGCTCGCTGATGCTCAACATGCGGAACCACGACCGCTCGAAGAAGGAGCGCGGCGTGGCGGTCTCCAAGGACGGTGGCCTCACCTGGTCCGCCTCGGCGCCCGATCCCGCCCTGGTCGAGCCCGTCTGCCAGGCGAGCCTGATCCACGCCGGCGACCGGCTCCTCTTCTCCAACCCCGCCACGAACAAGACCCGCGCCCGGATGGCCGTCCGCCTGAGCTCCGACGAGGGGAAGACCTGGCCCGCGATCCGCGTCCTCCACGAGGGGCCCGCCGCGTACTCGTGCCTCACGGCGCTGCCGGACCGGAAGGTCGGCTGCCTCTACGAGTGCGGCGCGAAGTCGGCCTACGAGCGCATCGTCTTCGCCCGCTTCGGCCTGGACTGGCTCGCGACCGGGACCGAATCGCCTCCTCCCAAGTAATGAGCCTCCGCGTCACGGCCCTCGAGGCCTCCGGCCCCTTGATCGCGCCCGGCACGCTTGTATAATCCAGACACTTGATCCCAGCCACGTTCGCCCTGCTCCTGTCGCTCCAGGCGGCGGACAAGAATCCGCCCATGGATCAGCCCGCCATCGACGCCGCGGTGGCGAGGGGGATCGAGTGGCTCAAGAAGGCCGGCTCGCCCTCCTTCGCCAGGCCCGAGGACGGCTGGCACGTGCCGGATTCCGATGAGCTCATCCTGTGGACCTTCGTGCATGCCGGGGTGCCCGAGACCGACCCGCGCTTCAAGGAGCTCCTGAAAAAGATGACCGCGGCGCCCCTGGGCCGGACCTACAAGGCGGCCCTGCAGGCGATGATCCTGGAGGAACTGGACCGGAAATCCTGGCAACGGCGGATCGCCACCTGTGGCCAGTTCATCGTGGACAACCAGGCACGCAATGGCCAGTGGGGATACGGAGAGCCTCTCGCCGGGGCGCCCGTTGCGGGGACGCCGACCGGCGGAAGCGGCGACCGCGCCGCGGTGCGCTCCATCGGCGGAAAAGAGGGCGGCCCGCGCGTGAAACCCGCGGTGAGCAGCCGGATCCGGATCACGGCGACCCGCCAGGTCGGCGAATCAGGGGACAACTCCAACAGCCAATACGCCGCCCTCGGCATCCGCGCCTGCGAGGAGGCGGGTGTGGACATCCCCCAGTCGGTCGTCACGCTCGCCCGGAACTGGTGGGTGAACACCGCGGTCAAGGAGGGCGACCCGAAGGCGGTGGTCACGGGGCCGGGAGGGCCGTCGGCGGGCTGGGGCTACCGGATCAACGACGGCGCCGAACCGTACGGGTCGATGACGGCCGGGGCGACGGGGGCGGTCGCCATCTACGACCACCTGATGGGCCGGGACTGGAAGAAAGATCCGATCGTGCAGGGGGGAATGGCCTGGCTGGCCAAGAACTATTCCGTGACGGAGAATCCGGGCGGGAAGGTCCACTTCGGAAGTGGGGGCCGGCAGGCCGCGCACTATTACTACCTCTACGCCCTCGAGCGGGCCGGGATCCTGACGCAGAATCCGCTCCTGGGGAACCACGACTGGTACTTCGACGGCGCCCGCTTCCTTCTGGGGGCCCAGGAGGCCGACGGCTCCTGGAAGAAGGAGACGAACGGGGAGAATCCCGTCTGGTCCACATGTTTCGCCATCCTCTTCCTCAAGAAGGCGACCCAGCCGCTCGTCGCGTCCGTGGACCGGTAGGCGATCGGGGTGTCGGGAGCGGGCGCGTTCCCGGATATCCGCCTCCGGCCGCTGTAAGGGTAATATGGGCAGGGGGGTCTGCGCGATGAAGATGGTCGCCGCCGCGTTCCTGGCGGCTAACCTCGCGCTCTCCGTCTCCGCCCAGGAGGAACGGCGCAGCGTTCACGACGTTCTCAAGGAGCACGGCCCCGCAATCCGAGGCATGGACGGCGTGCTCGACGTCAGCGCCGGGGGCAGCGCCGAGGAACCGCGCATCATGATCCGCGTCTCCGGCGACGAAGCCAGGGCCGCCGTCCGCACAAAGTGCGGCGCGACCGTCGGAGGCTACAAGATCTTCGTGTACGTGTCCACCCAAGTGGACCCGAAGCCCGAGCCCCCCAAGCCGCCCGTCGATCCCCCCGCCCCGTCGCCCCCGCCCACGAAATCCGATCCCGAAAGGGACTCCCTCGAGGACTGCGACATCATGCGGGACCACCTCAAGCTCAAGGCGATCACGCGTCACAAGGACTCGAAGACGATCGACCCCTGCCAGCTCCTCCGCCGACAGCGCGTGGGGGGAGGCGGCGGCCACACCTTCTGGTATACCCGGCACCGCAGCGACTGCCCCATCCGCTCCGGCCGCGTCAGGAAGCCCGGCAAGGCCGACGACTTCACCGAATGGGTCTTCACGCGCGGGTTCCTCCCCGTGAGGCAGGGCAGCTTCCTCGTGTTCGAGCTCAAGGCCAGCGACAATCTCTGGTTCGAGGGCGTGAAGGAGGACCTGACCTCCCTCCTCCCCTTCATCCGCGAGGGCGCGCGCTGGGTCAGCGCCAAGGAGGAGGATGCCGGCAAGGACTGGAAGTGGGAGGTCCCCAAGTAAGCCGGCGCCCGTCGCCGCCGGCCGGTTCTGAGCCACCCCCGATGGATGCCTCCGGCCGGCCTCCCTGACCCGGGATGAGGATCTTCTTGACCTCCTTGAAAGGGCGTTCCGAGCAGAGGCGCAGCCCGGTTCTCGGGTGCGGTGACCGGGGCTGAGCGGGGCGGGCGTATAGATAGTAAGTGGTGCGACTGCGGTCCGGTGGCCGCCCTGGGGCGAGAATCTGGAGCGGGCGCGGGCTGCACAGCCTGTCCGCGCTCCTGCTTCTTTGCTCTTCCACGGTCTTCGCCGGCGATCCCGAGCCGCTTCACGTTCGGATCGACCGCGCCATCGAGGCCGCCCATGCGGGCGCCCCCGCGCCTGTGGCCGACGACGCCACGTTTGTGCGGCGCCTCCACCTCGACCTCACGGGCCGCATCCCCACCTCGGGCGAGGCGCGCGCGTTTCTCGACGACCCCGCCGCCGACAAGCGCGCGAAGCTCGTCGACCGGCTCCTCGCCGGCCCCGAGCACGTCCGCCACATGGCGGTGTCGTTCGACGTGTGGCTCATGGAGCGCCGCGCGGACAAGCACGTCAAGGCGGACGAGTGGCGCGCCTGGCTCGTCG
>JAHFOZ010000094.1:2232-2701 GCA_023261405.1 Planctomycetota bacterium | reverse complement strand
TCGCCGCCTTCGCCGTCAACCGGCCCTACAACGAGATCGCCCGCGAGATCCTGGGCGCCGACGGCGCCGATCCGCTCCAGCGGCCCGCGGCGAAGTTCACGCTCGACCGCGACGTCGCCCCGGACGCCGTCGCGCGGGACGTCGGCCGGCTCCTCTTCGGGATGGACCTCCAGTGCGCCCAGTGCCACGACCACCCGCGCATCGACGACTACCTGCAGCGCGACTACTACGGGCTCTACGCGTTCCTGAACCGCACCGCGCTCTTCCAGCCCGACCCCAAGAAGCCGGGCGTCGTCATGGAGAAACCCGACGGCGACGCGAGCTTCAAGTCGGTCTTCACGAAGGCCGAGGGCAGCACGCGGCCCCGCCTCCCGGACGGCGCCGAGATCGAGGAGCCCAGCTTCGCCAAGGGCGAGGAATACCAGGTCAGGCCCGATCCCAAGAACAAGGAGCTCCGGCCGCTCCCCAA
>JAHFOZ010000094.1:0-2222 GCA_023261405.1 Planctomycetota bacterium | reverse complement strand
TGGGCCGGGGTCTCGTCGAGCCGGTGGACCTGCACCACTCGGACAACCCGCCGTCGCACCCCGAGCTGCTCGAGCTGCTCGCCGCGGAATTCGCGTCCACGAAGTACGACATCCGCGCCTTCCTCCGGCAGCTCGCGCTCACGCGGACCTACCAGCGGGCGATCGAGATGCCCGCGACCGTCGCGGATCAGTCGAAGCCTGCAGCCGCGAAGCTCCCCGCGCTCGAGGCGCAGGCGAAGAGCCTGGAGGCGGCCGCCTCGATGGCCGAGGAGGCCGGCAAGAAGGCCGTCGAGACGCTCGAGGCTGCGAAGAAGGACGTGGCGCCCTTCGCCGCGGAGCTTGCGAAGGCGCAGGCGGCGGTCGCAGAGGCGAAGATGGCGCACGAGGCCGCCCTCCAGGCTCGCGACGCCGCGCAGAAGGACCTTGCCGCCCGGCAGGACCTCCAGAAGTCCCTCTCCGAGGCCGCGGATAAGGCCGCCGAGGCCGCCGCGCGGCTCCCGGCCGAAGCCGAGCTCGCCGGCGCGGCCGCGACCTTCCGCGCTCGGGCCGGGAAACTCGCCGGCGAGACGGCGGCCGGGACGAAGGACCTCGCGGACAAGACGGCGGCCGCGGCCGCGAAGGCCGCACCCCTGGCCGAGGCCGAGAAGGCGGCCGGCGCGGTGCAGGCCAGGCTGACCGGTGCGAACGCCCTCGTGAAAGCGATGGCGGACGCGCGGGTCGAGGCCGAGGTGGGCAGAAAATCCGCGAAGGTCGCGGCCTCCGTCGCGGTCCGTCGCGTGGCTGACGCCCGGGCCCTCGTGGACTACGGCGTGCTCCACGCCACGGCCGCCGCCTCGCGCGAGCGCGCGCGGCGGGTCAACTCGGAACTCGCCTTGGCGAAGTCGCCCGACGAGCTCGCGGCGCGCGAGGCGAAGGCGGCGGAGGCAAAGAAGGCCCACGAGGCCGCCGTGAAGACGGCCGAGGCGGCGCGTCGGGACCTCGCCGCCAGGGAGGATGCCCTGAACGCCGTCTCGGAGGCCGCCGGGAAGGCGGAAGAGGTGGCCACGAAAGCCGCGAAGGACGCCGAGCTCATGGCGGCGGCCGCGCGCGTGCGGACCACCCGGGACCGCTTGAACGCCGAGGTGGCCGAGCTTCGGAAGGCCGTGCCTCGCCGCGACGAGGCCGCGCGCAAGGCGGCCGAGCAGGTCGCGGCCGCCGAGCGGGCGCGGGCGGAGGGGTCCTCGGCGAAAGAGAAGCTCGCCCAGCTCGAATCCGAGGCCAAGCCCGCGGCGGAGAAGGCCGCGGCGGACGAGGCCCGGCGGGAGGAGGCCTTCGGAAAGCTGACCACGATCTGGACCGAGCGCTTCCTGGTGGCCGACCTCTCGGCGCTCACGCCCGAGCAGGTCGCCTGGAGCATGATGCAGGCGACGGGGGTCGTGGAGCAGCAGCGCGCCGCGTCCGAGGCGGAGATCGCGAAAAAGACGCCTCCCGTCGCGGAGAGCGACCGGGCGAAGGCCGTCGAGGATCTCGTTTACGGGAAGCTCAAGGCGAACGAGGCGCCGTTCGTGAAGCTCTACGGGGCCGGTCCTGGACAGCCCCCGGATGAGTTCTGCGCCACCGTGGACCAGGCGCTCTTCGTCGCCAACGGCGGCCTGGTCCGGGGCTGGTTGGCTCCGGCCGCGGGCAACCTCGTCGACCGCCTCATGAAGACCGAGGACCCCAAGGATCTCTCGCGCGAGCTCTACCTCGGCATCTTCACCCGCCGCCCCACGGAGGGCGAGATGAACGAGGTGGGCCAGTACCTCGCGAAACGGCCCCAGGCGAAGCTGGCGGCGATCCAGGAAATCGTGTGGGCGATGCTCTCGTCGGTGGAATTCCGGTTCAAGCACTGATCGGACGGAGGGAACCATGTCGAATCACGCCTGCGGCTCGGAAGAGCACCTTCTGGCGCGGCGGAAGTTCCTGGGCAGCCTGGCCGCGGGGACCGGCGCCATGGCGAGCGGCCTGGGATGGTTCGCCCAGCCGGCGATGGCGAGGATGCTCGCGCGCGACCAGAAGCGCATGATCGTGATCGACATGCACGGCGGCCTGAGCCAGCTGGAGAGCTGGGACCCGAAGCCGGGCACCGACACCGGCGGGCCGTTCCGCGCCATCCCCACGTCCGTCCCGGGCATCCAGGTCAGCGAACTCCTGCCGCACACCGCGAAGCAGATGCACCACCTCGCGCTCCTGCGCGGCCTCAA
>JAHFOZ010000093.1 GCA_023261405.1 Planctomycetota bacterium | reverse complement strand
CGTGAGCCCACATGCTATTCGGATATACTTGGGGACAGGTACTTAGCGTCCCATGAGCGAACCTTCACCAGCATCCCCGGGCGCCTTCCGTTCCACCCTCCACGGCGCGGTCGGGTTCGCCGCCGTCAGCGTCGCGGCATTCTCCGTCTGGGCGTTCGCGGGAAAGAAGTTCCCCAACGAAGGCACGATGTACGCGGCCGTGGCGGCCGTCTTCGTCGCGCTCTCCGGCATCGTGCTCCATCCGCTCGTCGCCGGGCCGCGGCGACTCCTGAGGTTCACCGCGGCGTTCGTCCCCGCGTTCCTCGCCTATGCCGCCGCGTGGTGCGCCGCGTGGTTCCCCCTGAGAGACCGGACCGGGGAGTGGCTGGGCTCGGCCGGGGGCAGCGTCGCGTTCGCCCTCGTCGCCGGCGCGATGCTCCGGAATCTGCGCGCCGTGCCCCGCGTCGCCCTCCTGCTCTTCGCCTGCCACTCCGCGGGCTACTTCGCCGGGGGGGAGGTCCACGCGTGGGCAACGCCCCACTCCGCCACCGCCGCCATGCTCGGCTGGGGACTCGCCTACGGCTTCGGGTTCGGCGCCGGCATCGGGATCGCGTTCGCCCGCCTCCAGCAGCCCGGCAGGAAGGCGTGAACCCCCGCCCCCCCGACTTCGCCGAACTCCTCCGGGACTCCGGCTTCCGCGACCCCGCCGCCGCCGCGAAGCGCCTCCAGGAACTCTCCGGCGACACCGGCGAGATGCTCGCGCTCGCCCGCGCGGCCGGCCTCCTCCGCGACCTCCTCCGGGAATCGGCCGATCCCGACGCCGCCCTCCTCCACCTCGCGCGTTTTGTGGAGGTCCGCGGCGGACGCCACTCGCTCTACCGCTCCTTCCTCGACCATCCCGCGCTCCTCGACCGCTTCGTGCAGGTCACCGCCGCCAGCCGCTACCTCGCCGACATCCTCGTCCGCGCCCCCGACAGCCTCGCCCTCTTCAGCGACGCGCGGCTGCTCGCCCCCCGCGACCCGCGCGCCGTCGTGGCGGAGTTCGCCTCCGTCTGCAGCCTCTATCCGACGGAAGACGCGCAACTGGACGCCGCCCGCCGCCTCCACCGCCGCGAGGTCCTCCGCATCGGCGCCGCCGACCTGCTCGGGCTCATCGACCTCGAGACCGCGGCCCGCCAGGTCTCCGACCTCGCCGACGCGTTCGCGGGACAATGCCTCCGCATTTTGGGCGGCGGCCGACTCATCGTCGTGGCGCTCGGGAAGTGGGGCGGACGCGAGCTCAATTACAGCTCCGACATCGACCTCCTCTTCCTCGCCCCGCGCGCCTCCGACCTGCCCGCCGCCACCGCGCTCGCCCGCCGCCTCATCCGCGCCCTGGGCGCGCCGACCTTCGAGGGCGTCGTCTACCGGGTCGACCTGCGCCTCCGACCGTACGGGTCCGAAGGCGAGCTCGTCTGCACCCCGGCCATGCTGGAGGACTACCTGCGGAACAAGGCGAAGCCGGCGGAGCGCCAGATGATGCTCAAGGCGCGTGCCGCGGCGGGACTCGTCGCCGCCGGCGGCCGCTTCCTCCGCGGCCTGGCGCCCGCGATCCTTCAGGACGCCTCCTCCGCCCGCTCGCAGGTCCGCCGGCTAAAGTCCCGCATCGAGGCCCTCCTCCACGAGCGCGACCAGGCCGACGGCCATGTCAAGCTCGCCCCCGGCGGCATCCGCGACATCGAGTTCCTCGCGCAGGCCCTCCAGCTCGAGGCCGGCCGCGCCCGGCCCGAAGTGCTCGACGGCCACACGCTCGGCGCGCTGGGCCGTCTCGAGAAGGCGGGGATCCTCGCCTCCCACGACGCCCGCGGGCTGCGCGAGGCCTACGTCTTCCTCCGCGCCGTCGAGCACCGCATTCAGCTCATGGAAAACCAGCAGGTCTACCGGCTCCCGCGTCGCCGCGAGGACCTCGAGCGCCTCGCCCGCACGATGGGCTTCCATGAAGCGGACCGGCTCCTGGACGCCTACGATGCCCGGACCCGGAAGGTCCGCGCCGTCTTCGACCGGCTCCTCTCCGGCGGTCGGCCCACTGCGGGACCGGATGCGGAGTCCCTCCTCCGGGGTACACGCAAGGTGGGACTCCAGGCCGTGAGGGACGACGCGCGACGCTGGACGGTGTCGATCGCCGCACCCGACCGCCGGGGCCTGCTCTCCCTCATGACCGGTCTTCTCGCCGCCCACCGGGCCGATATCCGCAGCGGCGACTTCCGCAAGGCGCCCCGCGGACGCGCCCTGGCCACGTTCGAGGTCGTTCTACCCTCCGCCGGGAAACCGGCATTCTGGGCCTCCTTCCGCCGCGAACTCGCAGACCTCCTGGAGGACCCGGCGGCGCAAGACCGGATCGTCGACCGCCTGGCCGCGGCCCTGGACTCCCCTTCCGGCCCCCTCCTTCCGATGCAGATCGAGGTCCGCAACGAGCGGGACGCGGCGGAGACGGAGCTCCACCTGCTCTCGGCGGACGCCCCCGGCTTCCTCTTCGAGTTCGCCGCGGCCCTCGCCACGCTCGGCGTCGAGATCCAGGGGGCCGTGATCCGGACGCTGGATGACGGGGTCTACGACACGTTCCGCGTGACCGACCTCCAGGGCCGACGGATCACGGGCGGGCGCGCGGTCGAGGAGCTTCGCGCGGCGGCCGCGTTGGTCCGCCAGTTCATGCACCTCCTGCCGCGAGCGCCGGACCCCACGCAGGCCCTGCGGCAGTTCTCCGCCTTCCTGCGGGAGACCCTCGCCCGGCCCGACTGGGTCCGGAAGCTGCGGAGCCTCGAGTCCGAGTCGGTGCTCTCGGCGCTCTCGGACCTGATGGGCGTGAGCCGCTTCCTCTGGGAGGACTTCCTGCTCCTCCAGCACGAGAACCTCTTCCCCGTGGTGAGCGACACGCCCGCGCTGGACCGGCGTAAGACACGCGAGAGGGCCGGGCGCGAGCTCGCGCGGAAACTCGCGGGGGCCGCCGACGCGGAGGAGGCCCTCGCGCGGCTCAACGAGTTCAAGGACCGGGAGATGTTCCGCATCGACCTGCGGCACATCACGCGTCGGAGCGGCTTCCCCGAGTTCATGGAGACGCTCTCCGACCTCGCCGAGCTGGTGGTCGCCCGCGCGGCCGAACTCGGCGCGCCGGGTCCCACGCCCTGGTGCGTCGCGGGGCTGGGGAAATTCGGAGGGCGGGAGCTGGGGATCGGATCGGACCTCGACCTGATGGTCGCGTACGGCGACGCGCCGGGCGCCGACCCGCACGCGTTCGCCGAATTCGCGAAGGGCCTGGGACGCGCGCTCCGGGCGCGGCGCGAGGGGAGCTTCTCGATCGACCTCCGGCTCCGGCCCCACGGCGACTCGGGGGCGATGGCGACGTCGCTCGAGGGCTTCCTGCAGTACTACGCCGACGGCGGAGCGGCGCAGCCCTTCGAGCGGCTGGCGCTCGTGAAGTTCCGTCCCGTGGCGGGCTCCGCGGCGCTGGGCGCACGGCTCTGCGAAGCCCGCGACGCCTTCGTCTACTCGGCCCGGCCGCTCGACCTCGGGAACCTCCTCCACCTGCGGAAGCGGCAGGCCGCGGAGCTCGTCCCCGCCGGCGAGCTGAACGCCAAGGTCAGCCCGGGGGGGCTCGTGGACGTCGAGTATTTCGTGCAGGCGCGGCAGATCGCGGCGGGGGCGGCGGACCGTTCGGTGCGGGTGACGAACACGCTCGAGGCCATCGAGCGCCTGGTCCATGGCGGCCACGTGCGGCGCGATCTGGGCGTGGGCCTCACGGCGGCGACCGTCTTCCTCCGGCGCCTCGTGGACGCCCTGCGCGTGGTCCGCGGGTCGGCAAAGGACGCCCTCCTCCCGCCGGCGGGCTCCCGCGAGTTCGACTACCTCGTGCGGCGGCTCGGCTACGCCACGGCGGCGCACCTCGGGGCGGAGATCCGGCAGCGCATGTCCTTCGCGCGGAACCTCTGGATCGCGGGCGCTTAGACGAGCAGGGGCAGCCCGAGCGCGAGCAGTGGGACCACCACGAGCATCGCCGCGGTCGTGAAGAGCCAGAGCGAGCCGAGCACCTCCTCATCCAGCCCCACAAGGTTTCCTCCGACCACGGCCATGAAGGCCACGGGCATCGAGGCGCAGACCGCGACCACCTGGAGCGTCGTGCCGGAAAAGCCCAGGAGCCATGCCGCGCCCACGGCCACCGCCGGGAGGAGGAGGAACTTGATGGCCGACATCCCCAGGCAGCACTTCCACTGCCGGGCGAGGGCCGCGCGCCGGAGCGTGAGGCCCACCGTGACCCCGAGCAGCGTCACGTTCACGCGGACGAGGAGGGCCGCCGCGCCGTCGAGCGCCCCGGGCCGCGCGACCTTCGCGAGGTTGAGCGCCCACCCGAGCGCCATGGCCGCGAGGGGGACGAGCGTGAACGGCTGGAAGGAGCGCCGGAAGGCCCCCGCCCAGCCTCCTTCCCCTTCGCCGCGCGCGGCAAGCACCGCCGCCAGCGGCCACGCCACGAGGTAGTAGAAGGGCGCCTCGCAGATCCGGTAGAGCGACATCTCCCCGAGCGCGCGCTCCGCGTGCGGGTCGCCGTGCGTCCCGAGCAGGAGCACCGTGACGATGCCGCCGAAGGTGAGGATGTTCGAGCTCGCGCCGCCCAGGAAGCAGGCGCCGCGGAAGGGTGCGCCCCAGCCCGCGACCCGCGCCATCGCCCAGCCGGCCGCGCCGCCCAGGACGTGGATGAGGAGCCCCAGCACGGGGAGCGCCACCGCCTTCCCCGCAGGCAGGGACGAGGTCCAGAAGACCAGGACCAGCATCGGCGAGACGACGCCGAGAATGGAGGTCTGGCTCGTGATGCGGGCGATCCGCGAGGCGAGCGCCTCGCCCCCCTCCCGCCTGCGGAGCCAGAGACGCCAGAGGAGGTACCCGCCCACGACCGGGAGCACCATCCACAGGAGGATGGCGATGCTGCGCGCCACGGCGTCGGACTGGGCCATCGTGAGGTCGCCCAGCATACGGGCGCGGGCGCTTTCGCGCAATCCCCGGCGGCCGGACGGAGCGGCTCCGCGGGCTCGAGGTTCAGCGGCGGGCTGAAGCGCCGACCTGGGACTTGGTCCGGGCGCGGCTGATCTCGCTGGACTTCTTCACCGCGGGCGAAGGACCGCAGCCGCAGGGCGGCACGGACACCCGCTTCTCGGGAACCGGAAGGGCGCATCCGAGCTCGGGGACGGCGGGCGGCGCGGCCGCAATCGGCGGCGCTTCCTCGAAGATCCGCACGGCGGCCGGTTCCGGTTCCGGCGGCGTGCGGTAGTTCCCGACGTAGGCGGCGGAGACCGCCATGCCGAGCGCGGCGAGCCAGACGGAATCATTTCTCATCGATACCCCCAAGCTGTTCCCCACACTTCCTATCGGCCCGGTCGCCATGCAGGGAACAGCGCAATGAAGATCGGCCTGTCACGGGGAGCCCCTGGGGGGTTTCGTGACATGGGGGACTCAGGCGCGGCTGCGACGGGATAAAAAAACCCCCCCGGCCTTGCGGCCGGAGGGGTGTTGAAGATCCGATCCGGATCTACTGGTCGTAGTACATGAAGAACTCGTACGGATGCGGCCGGAGACGGACCGCGTCGATCTCCTTCTGCTTGAGGGACACCCAGGCCTCCAGGAGGTCCTCGGTGAAGACGTCGCCCTTGAGCAGGAAGTCGTGGTCCGCGGCCAGCGCGGCGAGGGCGTCCGGGAGCGAGCCCGGGACCTGCTTCACCTTCTTGGCCTCCTCGGGGGACAACTCGTAGATGTTGCGATCGAGCGGCTCGCCCGGATCGATCTTGTTCTGGACGCCGTCCAGGCCGGCCATGAGGATCGCGGCGAACACCAGGTACGGGTTGGCCAGCGGGTCCGGCGCGCGGAACTCGACGCGCTTGGCCTTGGGGTTGTCGGAGTACATCGGGATGCGGCAGACCGCGGAGCGGTTCCGCTTGGAGTAGGCCAGGTTGACCGGGGCCTCGTAGCCGGGCACCAGGCGGCGGTAGCTGTTGGTCGTCGGCGCGCAGATGGCCAGGAGCGCCGGCGCGTGCTTGAGCAGGCCGCCGATGTACCACTTCAGCGTCTGGCTGATGAGGGCGTAGCCGTTCTTGTCGAAGAAGAGCGTCTGGCCGTCCTTCCAGAGCGAGCTGTGGACGTGCATGCCCGACCCGTTGTCCTGGAAGAGGGGCTTGGGCATGAAGGTCGCCGTCTTGCCGAACTGCTTGGCCACGTTCCGCACGATGTAGCGGTAGAGGAGGGCCTGGTCGGCCATCTTCGTGAGGGTCGTGAACTTCATGTCGATCTCGCACTGCCCGGCGGTCGCGACCTCGCCGTGGTGGATCTCCACCTGGATGCCGGCGTCCTCCATCTTGTTGATGATGGTGGAGCGGATGTCCTGCAGGTGGTCCGTCGGCGGGACGGGGAAGTAGCCTTCCTTGTTGCGGGGCCGGAAGCCGAGGTTCGGCGAGCCGTTGTTCTCGCGGCCGGAGTTCCACATGCCGGCGTCGGAGTCGATGTGGTAGTAGCCGAAGTTCTGGCCCTGGTCGAACCGCACGCTGTCGAAGATGAAGAACTCCTGCTCGGGTCCGATGTAGACGGTGTCGGCGATGCCGGTGCTCTTCAGGTAGGCCTCGGCCTTCTTCGCCACGTAGCGGGGATCGCGGGTGTACTTCTCGCCCGTGATCGGGTCGGCCACGTCGCAGACCAGCGAGAGGGTCGGGACCTGGCAGACCGGGTCCACGATGCCCGTCTCCGCGTCGGGGAAGATGAGCATGTCGCTCTCGTCGATCGTCTGGAAGCCGCGGATCGACGACCCGTCGAAGCCGATCCCGTTCACGAAAAGGTCCTCGCCGAACTCGTGACGGGTGATGGAGAAGTGCTGCCAGGTGCCCAGGAGGTCCACGAACTTCAGGTCGACGATGCGGATCCCCTTCTTGTCCATGAGCTCGTTCAGGCCCGCGACTTTCGCCGCGAGGCCCGGGCTCGGACCGGCCGCCTTTTTCGGGGCGGCCACTGCCGATTTCTTGGCCATGTGCGTTCCCCTCAAATCTCTAAACCCCACCGGGATACAGAAAAACAGCGCCATGCGAAGGTTCAACCTCGAACCCTTGCAAGGCGCCGTTGCCTTACAGGGGGCCTACTATAGGCAGGGGGTTTGCACGAGTCAAGCAGAAACAGAACGCGGGCACGCCGCCGTCACGCGAGCAGTTCGGCCACGGGCACGCCGCCGTCGACGAGCTTCAGGGGCCGGCCGCCGCCGGTCTTCTGCTCCTTCGCGGGGTTGATGTCGAAGGACTTGTAGATCGTGGCGAAGAGATCCTGCACGGAGACGGCACGCTTCACGGGCTCCATCCCGTCGGTCTCGCCCACGACGCGGCCGCCCGCCAGACCGCCCCCGCCCAGGGCCGCGCTCCAGCATTTCGTGAAGTGGTCGCGCCCCGAGGCGCCGTTGAGGCGCGGCGTGCGGCCGAACTCACCCATGCAGACCACGAGCGTGTCGTCGAGCAGCTTCCGGTCGGCAAGGTCCTGGAGCAGCGCCGCGTACGCGGGGTCGAGGACGCCCATGAGCCGCTTGTGGGTCGCCTCGTTCTCCGAGTGCGAATCCCAGTCGCCCAGGGCCACCTCCACGAAGCGCGTGCCGGCCTCGACGAGCCGCCGCGCCGTGAGGCAGGCGCGCCCGAACGGGGTGTTGCCGTAGCGGGAGGGGTCCTCCTTCGAGAGGTCGAAGGCCTTGACCCTTTCCGAGGTGAGCACGCGGTAGGCGCGGTCGTAGGCCCGGCGGCGCTCCTCGACCCGGCGGTCCTCCCTCTCGGCGGCGAACTTCCGCTCGAGCGCCCCGAGGAGCTCCCAGCGGCGGGCGAATCTTTCCTTGGAAACCGCGAGTTTCACGTCCTCCGCGGGGTCCTCCAGCTTGTCGAAGACCACGGGCCCCCTCTCGCCGGGCAGCCAGCCGGCGCCGCACTTGGGGTCGCCTCCGATGACGATGCAGCCCGGGAGGTCGGAGCGCTCGCCCAGCTCGTTCGCGATCACGCTGCCGGCATGCGGGTGCTCCACGTCGGCCGCCTTCCGGTACGCCGTATGGAGCAGGTAGGTGGCCGTGGCGTGATTCGGATCGTTCGAGTGGAGCGTGCGCACGAGCGAGACGCGCTTCATCTGCTTCGCGAGGCGCGGGAAGCCCTCGCTGATCCTCGCCTCGCCGGCGGTCGCGATCTCCGCGAAGGGGGTGAGGTCGGGCTTCGGGTCGAAGGTGTCGACCTGGCTCGGCCCGCCCGCGAGCCAGAGGAGGATGCACGCCTTCCGGCTCCGGGCCTCCTGGGCGCGGAGGCCGAGCGCGGAGCCGAAGAGCCCCATCCCCGACCCGAGGGTCAGGCGCACGAAGTCGCGGCGGGAGCAGTCATGAGACATAAAAGAATTCCGGCGAGTTGACCAGGGCCCAGAAGACATCCTCGAAGCCGTCGTCGTCTTTCGCCGCGAAGAGCTCGCGCTCCTCCTTCGTCGGAGGCCTCCCGATGACCGTGAGGAAGAGCTCCTCCACGCGGTCGGCGGCGCGGACCTTCCTCGCCAGCACCTTGCGGAGCGTCCCCCAGGCGGTGTTGACGTAGTTCTGGACCTTCTGGTTGTTCATGAGTTTGAGGGCGAGCCTCACCGTGCCGGCGGCCGGGGCCTCCTCCGGGTTGTGCCCCTTGGGGAAGACCATCTCCTTCGCCCACTTGTGGAAGAAGAGGCGCATCACCTGCTCGTCCTTGAAAATCTCGAGCGTCTTCTCGTTCTTCAGCGCCTTCTGGAGCATGTCCCGGTGGGCCTGCTCGAGGTCGAAGACGGCGGCGAAGGCGTGCATGAACTGGACGGAGTTCATGGCCTTGAGAGGCCCTTTCCTCGCGCGGTACTCGTCCGTGCGGACGATCGCGCGGAGCAGCTCGCGGGGCGTCTCGGGGGCCTCGAGGTCCGCAGGATGGCGCGGCCGGCCCATGAGGAGCCGCCAGTATCGCTCCGCGATCGCGGCCCGCGGGTCGATGGAGCCCGCGAGGGACTCGAGCGGGTTTCCCTCGGGCCGGCGGCCGTCGAGGAAGCGGGGCTCCAGGCGGAGCTCCCCCAGGTGGTCCTGGATGCCGCCGCGGCCCCCGCCGAAGAAGGCCGTGAACGCCCAGAAGTCCTCCTGGGTGAGCGGCTGGGAGGGATGGTCGTGGCACTGGGCGCACTTGAGGTCGCGCCCCAGGAAGAGCCGCGCGGTGAGGACCGCGAGCTTGACCGGCGGCTCGCCGCCGTCCAGGTGCTTCCGCGCGAAGTTCGCGGCGGCCCCCTCGCGGGCGACGAGGCTGCGGACCGTCTCGGAGATCGGCCGCTCGAAGGTCCCGCGGAGCCACGCGTGGAACTCCGCCACGTTCATGCGGTAGAAGTCGCGGTTCTCGAAATCATGATCGAGAAGCCACTGCATCCAGAGGTCGGCGTGGTAGAGGGCGGCCTCGGGGGAGGCCAGCAGCTCGCCGATCTTCTTCTCGCGGTCTTTCGACTTGACGAAGGCCCGGATCTCGTCCGGCGCGGGGGGCCGTCCGACGAGGTCGAGCGTGACGCGGCGGCAGAAGGCGTGGTCGTCGGCGGGTTCGTCCGGGGCGGGAGCCGCGGCGGGAAGCAGGAGAAGCAGGGTGACGGCGGCTCGTCCCATGTCTATTATAGGGACGTGGGATTCGGCCATCTCTACGTCAACGCGGACCGGGACCGGGTGGTTGAGGCGATAGTGCGCCATCTGGGGGAGAAGGGATTCCTCCAGTTCCCGATGACCCCGGAGCTCCACCCGAAGCGGATGAAGGAGACCCACGAGGGCCTCATGCGCCTCTACTGGATCTCGCCGCGGCAGGGAAAGTGGACCGGGATCTTCGAGTTCCGCTACTACGCGAACGACGAGCGCGAGCGCTGGGGCTACGCGGACGAGCACCTGGGGGTCGCCCTCTCGAAGGCCGCGGGCGAGGTCTGGCGGCTCGAGGTCCTCGACGGCGCGGGCTTCTGGCTCTACGCGCACTACGTGGACGGCGCGGAGCAGGAGGGCAAGGCCTACCAGGACACGCCTGCCGACCGCACGACCGACCGCACGCACCCGCGCTACGAGCTCAACCACATCATCGAGCGCGAGGGCTTCCTCAACGTGGGGATCGGCTACGAGCACATCCCCGGGGCGCCGGTCGCAAAGATCGAGAGCGTCGCGCAGTCCGCCGAGGGCATCGAGGGCCTGGAAGGCTTCGTCCACCTGGCCTTCGACAAGGCGGCCCGCTCCCCTGGCCCGGCGCCGGTGTGAGGGACGCTGAAGGATGCGGCGCCGAAGCTGGAATGGCGCGACCGCCCCCGTGTTCCGTGAATCGAAATTCGTGATTCGGCCCAGCCGCCCTTCGATGCTTGATGCTCAATGCCTGATGCTGCCCCCCCGCTCCCCCCGTGATCCGTGATTCGCTATTCGTGATTCGAGATTCCCGCCTTCACACTTCCATGATCTCCTTGGTCTTCTTGTCCACGGAGTCCTGGACCTTGGCCTCGTACTCCTTGATGAGGCGGTCGATCTCGTCCTTGGTGCGCTGCGCGTCGTCCTCGGTGAGCTCCTTGCCCTTCTCCTCCGAGTCCGCGGTGCCGTTGGCTTCGCGGCGGATGTTGCGGAGCGAGACCTTCGCCTTCTCGCCGTTCTCCTTCACCAGCTTGGCCATCTGCTTGCGGCGCTCCTCGGAGAGGGGCGGCACGGCCAGGCGGATGATCTTGCCGTCGGACTGCGGGGTGAGGCCGATCTCGGACTTCTGGACCGCCTTGACGATCGCCTCGATGGTCCCCGGATCGAAGGGCTTCACCAGGATCATGCGCGGCTCGGGCACGGTGATCGAGGCGAGCGACTTGAGGGGGTTCGAAATGCCGTAGGCCTCGACCTTGAGCCCGTCCACGATGGCCGCGGAGGCGCGCCCCGTGCGGACGCCCCGGAGCTCGTCGGCCAGGACGGCGACGGCCTTCTCCATCTTGTCCTCGGCCTCCAGGACGATGTCGTCGTACGGCATGGCTAGCCCTTCCCTTTCTTCGGCGGATCGCCCTCCGTGATGAGGGTTCCGATCGGCTCGCCGCTCACGGCCTTCGCGATGTTCCCCTCGCGGCGCAGGTTGAAGACGATGATCGGGAGCCGGTGCTCCATGCACATCGAGATCGCGGTCACGTCCATGACGCCCAGCCTCTTGTTGAGCACGTCCAGGTAGCTCAACCGCTCGAACTTCTTCGCCTTGGGGTTCTTGTGCGGATCGTCGGTGTAGACGCCGTCGACCTTGGAGGCCTTGAGGAGCACCTCGCAGCCGAGCTCCGTGGCACGGAGCGCGGCGGCGGTGTCGGTCGTGAAGTGCGGGTTCCCGGTCCCGGCCGCGAGGATGGTGATGCGGCCCTTCTCGAGGTGCCGCACGGCGCGCCTCCGGATGTAGGGCTCGGCCACCGAGTGGACCGAGAGGGCCGTGAGCACCCGGACGGGGAGGCCCTCGTGCTCGCACACGTCCTGGAGCGCGAGGGCGTTGATGACCGTGGCGAGCATCCCCATGGAGTCGCCCGTGGCCTGGGTGACGCCGTGCCTCGAGATCGCCGCGCCGCGGACGATGTTGCCGCCGCCCACGACCACGCCCACCTGGGTCCCGATGGAGATCGCCTGCTTGATCTGCCGGGCGATGGATTGGACCTCGTCGATGTCGATGCCGTGAGCGCCCTCTTTGCAGAAGGCCTCGCCGCTGATCTTCAGGAGGACGCGCGTGTACTTGGGCGCCGGCATCTCCCTCCCCCGCCCGTCCCGCGTTAGCCGCCGACTTCCATCCTCACGAAGCGGCGCAGGACGATGTTCTCCTTGAGGATGGCGACCTTGGACTTGATGAGGTCGCCGTAGGTACCCTTGAACTTCTCCTCCTTGGGATAGGGGACGGAGAGGAGGCACTTCTGGGAGTAGAGATTCTTCTCCATCTTCCCTTCGATGATCTTCTCGGCGATCTGGGGCGGCTTGCCCTTGATGTCGTTCTCGTACTTCTTCCGCTCCTCCTCCACCATCTCCCTGGGAAGGTCGTCCTTAGAGACGACGAGAGGGTTGAAGGCCACGACAGCGACCGCCAGTTCCTTCATCAGCTCGAGGAAATCCTCGTTCTTGGCGACGAAGTCGGTCTGGCAGTTGAGCTCGACCATCGCGGCGGCTTTGCCGGTGGTGTGGATGTAGACGCCGAGGCGCCCCTCCTTGGGCGCGCCGGCGCCGGACTTCTGGGCGATCATGTCGGCCTTCTCGAGGCCCTTCTTCTTGATGAGCGCCTGGGCCTTCGCGTAGTCGCCGCCGGCCTCCTCGAGGGCGCGCTTGCAATCCATCATGCCCGCCCCGGTCTCCTCCCTGAGGCGGTAGACTTCCTTGGGATCGATCGCCATGGTGGATCAGGCTCCTTGCTGGGGCGCCACGGGCGCCACGGGGGCGGCGGGGGCCGAAGGCGGCGGGGCGTTGACGGGGGCGGGCTTCGCCGGCCCGATGCGCTCGCCGCGGCCGGGCATGGAAGCGCGGCGCGGGCGGCCGCCCTTCCCCACGTTGATCGCGCCGGCCTTCTCGGGGATGGACACGCTCACGGCGCCCGCCTTGGAGATCTCCTCCGGCTGGGGCACGCCCACGGGGTGGGCCTTGCCCTCAAGGATGGAGTCGGCGAGCTTGCCGACGGTGATGTTCACGACCTTCATGGAATCGTCGTTTCCCGGGATCGCAATGTCGATCGATTCGGGGTCGCCGTCGGTGTCGATGAGGGCCACCGTCGCGGCGCCGATCTTGTTGGCCTCCTCCACCGCGATGGCCTCGTGCTGCGGATCCACGATGACCAGGCACGCGGGCAGCCGGTCCATCCGGCGCAGGCCGTCCAGGTTGCGGAGCAGTTTGCGCTTCTCGCGGTTGATCGCCGACTGCTCCTTCTTGGAATAGCGGAGGATCGTGCCGTCCGCCTCCCACTCCTCGATCTCCTTGAGGCGTCCGAGGCGGGTGCGGATGGTGTCGTAGTTGGTGAGGGTGCCACCGAGCCAACGCTCGGAGACGTAGGGCATGCCGCAGCGGGTGGCCTCGGCCTTGATCACCGCCCCGGCCTGCCGCTTGGTGCCCACGAAGAGGATGAGCTCGCCGCGGGCCGCCAGTTTCTGGAGGAAGTGCCACGCGCGAACGAGGCCCTTGATGGTTTCCCGCACGTCGATGATGTGGATGAGGTTCTTCTTCGAGTGGATGAAGGGCTTCATCTTCGGGTTCCAGCGGCTCACGCGGTGGCCGTAGTGGACTCCGGAGGCGAGCAGTTCCTTCGCGCTGATCGACAACGACGGCATTCCGTCCTCCAAAGCCTCGAATGAACCTTCCCCCCGGCGGGAGCCCCGGACGACGACCTTCCGGGGCCGCGACGCGAGGAGGGACTCTATCGGAACGCCCGTGGGGTGTCAACAGTTTGTTGGGACGCCCGCCCGTTCCGCGGGCCCGGAACAATGAGGTTTATAAATTATAAATTATATTTTCGCCTTGACTCTCCCCCGGGGCCGGGCCATACTTCGAATGGACGCTGCGGGAGAGGGAACTGTGAGGCGAGATGTACTGGGTTGTGCTC
>JAHFOZ010000092.1 GCA_023261405.1 Planctomycetota bacterium | reverse complement strand
CATCTACTCCATCGAAGACCTCGCCCAGCTCATCCACGATCTGAAGAACGCGAATCCCAAAGCGCGCATTCACGTGAAGCTCGTGGCCGAGGTCGGCGTCGGCACCGTCGCCGCCGGCGTGGCCAAGGCGCACGCCGACGTCGTGCTCATCTCCGGCTACGACGGCGGCACGGGCGCCTCGCCGCTCACCTCGATCAAGCATGCGGGCGTCCCCTGGGAGCTCGGCCTGGCGGAGACCCAGCAGGTGCTCGTGCTCAACAACCTGCGGAGCCGGATCCGCGTGGAGGCGGACGGCCAGCTGAAGACCGGGCGCGACGTGGTGATCGCGGCGCTGCTGGGCGCCGAGGAGTTCGGGTTCGCCACGGCGCCTCTCGTGGTGCTGGGCTGCATCATGATGCGCGTCTGCCACCTGAACACCTGTCCCGTGGGCGTGGCCACGCAGAGCCCGGAGCTCCGGAAGAAGTTCACGGGGGACCCGGGGCACGTGGTCACCTTCATGCGCTTCATCGCCCGCGAGGTCCGTGAGCTCATGGCGAAGCTGGGCTTCCGCCGCCTCGAGGAGATGGTGGGTCGCACGGACAAGGTGGAGATGAAGCAGGCGATCACCCACTGGAAGGCGCAGGGGCTGGACTTCTCGCAGATCCTCTACCAGCCGCCCATGGGGCCCGAGGTGGGACGTCATTGCAGACAGGACCAGGACCACGGCCTGGAGGCGACGCTGGACAAGAGCGTCCTCCTCCCGATGTGCCGGCCCGCGATCGAGAAGGGCGAGGCGGTGGCCGCGACGCTCCCGATCCGGAATCTGAACCGCACGGTGGGGACGATCGTGGGGAGCGAGGTGACCCGGAGGTACGGCCACAAGGGGCTGCCCGACGGGACGATCACGCTGCACTTCCAGGGCTCGGCGGGCCAGAGTTTCGGCGCCTTCGTGCCCCGCGGCATGACGATGGTCCTCGAGGGCGACGCGAACGACTACGTCGGCAAGGGCCTCTCGGGCGGGAAGCTGATCGTCTACCCGCCCCGGGCGTCCACGTTCGCGCCCGAGGAGAACGTGATCGTGGGGAACGTGGCCCTCTACGGGGGCACCGGCGGCGAGGCGTATATCCGGGGTCTGGCCGGCGAGCGCTTCTGCGTCCGGAACAGCGGCGTGAATGCCGTGGTCGAGGGCGTGGGGGACCATGGTTGCGAGTACATGACGGGCGGCCGGGTGGTGGTGCTGGGGCCCACGGGACGGAACTTCGCGGCGGGGATGTCGGGCGGGATCGCCTACGTCCTCGACGAGGAGGGCGTGTTCGCGCGGAACTGCAACCGGGCCATGGTGGAGCTGGGCCCGCTGGCCGATCCCGAGGAGGTCGACAAGGTGCGGCGCATGGTGCGCCACCACGCGGAGCTCACGCAAAGCCAGCGCGGCTGGAAGGTGCTGGCGCTCTGGGATGTCCTGGTGAAGAAGTTCGTGAAGGTGCTCCCGCAGGACTTCAAGCGCGCGCTCGAGGCGGAGAAGGTCGTGCGCGCGATGGGGCTCTCCGAGGACGAGGCCGAGATGCGCGCCTTCCTGATGAATTCGGGCGACACGGCGGCACGCGCGGGAGGGGGCTAAGCTTGTAGCTTGAAGCTTGTAGCCGGGTGCTACGAGCTACAAGCTACCCGCTACAGGCTGAGGTTTATGGGCAAGCCCACGGGATTCATGGAGTTCCCCCGCGAGACGCCGGAGAGCCGGCCGCCGGGGGAGCGCATCGGGGACTGGAAGGAGTTCCACCATCACCAGTCCGAGGGCGCGCTCGGGACGCAGGGGTCGCGCTGCATGGACTGCGGCGTCGCCTTCTGCCACACCGGGACGATCCTGGGCGGGATGACCTCCGGCTGCCCCATCAACAACCTGATCCCGGAGTGGAACGACCTCGTCTTCAAGGGCCGGTGGCGGGACGCGCTGGAGCGGCTGCACAAGACGAACAACTTCCCCGAGTTCACGGGGCGGGTCTGCCCCGCGCCCTGCGAGGGGTCCTGCGTGCTCGGGATCAATGCCGACCCGGTCGCGATCAAGAACCTCGAGTGCTCGATCATCGATCACGGCTTCGAGAAGGACTGGGTGAAGCCCGAGCCTCCCGCGCGGCGGACGGGGAAGCGGGTGGCCGTGATCGGCTCCGGGCCGGCGGGCCTGGCCTGCGCGGCGCAGCTCAACCGCGTGGGACACCTTGTGACGGTCTTCGAGCGGGACGACCGCATCGGGGGCCTGCTCACCTACGGCATCCCCAACATGAAGCTCGACAAGGGCGTCGTGCAGCGGCGCGTGGACCTCATGGCGGCCGAGGGGGTGCTCTTCCGCACGGGCGTGGAGGTGGGGAAGAACGCCCCGGCCGAGAAGCTCATGATGGAGTTCGACGCGGTGGCGCTCTGCATCGGGGCCACGAAGCCGCGCGACCTGCCCGTCGAGGGCCGCTCCCTCAAGGGCATCCACTTCGCGATGGAGTTCCTGCTCAAGAACACGAAGAGCCTGCTCGACAGCGGCCTCAAGGACGGGAAGTTCATCCCGGCCGCCGGGAAGGACGTCCTCGTGATCGGCGGCGGCGACACGGGGACGGACTGCGTGGGGACCTCGATGCGCCACCGCTGCCGCTCGCTCACGCAGTTCGAGATCCTCTCCAGGCCGCCCGACGCGCGCGCGGCGGACAACCCGTGGCCGCAGTGGCCCAAGGTCTACAAGATGGACTACGGCCAGGAGGAGGCGGCGGCGGTCTTCGGGGCCGACCCGCGCGTCTACGCCATCACCACCCAGCGCTTCGTGGGTGACGCGGAGGGCCGCGTGAAGGAGGCCCACACCGTGCTCTGCAAATGGGAGAAGGGGGCGGACGGCCGGCCGAAGCTGGTGGACGTGCCCGGCACCGAGAAGGTCTGGCCCGCGCAGCTGGTCCTGCTCGCGATGGGCTTCCTGGGCCCGGAGGAGACGATCCTCAAGCAGCTGGGCGTGGCGGTGGACGAGCGCTCGAACGCGAAGGCGGAATTCGGCAAGTTCGCGACGAGCGTCCCGGGCGTCTTCGCCGCCGGCGACGCGCGCCGCGGCCAGTCCCTCGTGGTCTGGGCGATCGCCGAAGGCCGCCAGTGCGCCCGCGAGGTCGACCGCTTCCTCATGGGCGAGACGGCGCTGACGTAGACCGAACCACCAAGGCACGAAGACACCAAACCAGTGCGGAAGGAGATTCCATGCGCGCCTTGTTGATCCTGCTGCTCCTCGTTCAAGCGAAGGAGGACCCCGCCCAGCCGGCGCCGCGGACGCGCGAGTATCCGTGGATGTCCACGGCCGCGTGGAAGGACATGCATGCGGGCATGGTCAAGCGCGCCAAAGAGGGGAACGTGGACCTGCTCTTCGTGGGCGACTCGATCACGCAGGGATGGGGCGGGAACGCCGTCTGGAAGAAGCACTACGAGCCGCTCAAGGCGGCGAACTTCGGGATCGGCGGCGACACCACCCAGAACGTGCTCTGGCGGCTCGAGAACGGCGCGCTCGAGGGGATCGCCCCCAAGGCCGCGGTCGTCCTCATCGGCACGAACAACTTCGGGCTCCACGGGGACAAGCCGGAGGACGTGGCGCGCGGGGTCGCCGCGGTGCTGCAGTCGCTCCGGAAGAAGCTCCCGAAGACGAAGGTCCTGCTCCTGGCGATCTTCCCGCGCGACGCGAATCCCAAGGCCGGAATCCGCGCGTCGATCAAGGCGGTGAACGACCAGATCGCGAAGCTCGACGACAGGAAGAATCTGCGGTATCTCGACCTCGGCGGAAAGTTCCTCGCGGCGGACGGATCGATCCCCAAGGAGCTGATGCCCGACGCGCTCCACCTCTCGGAGAAGGCCTACGAGCTCTGGGCCGAGACGATGGACCCGCTGCTCAAGGAGATGATGAAGTAGAAGGCACGAGGCCTCAGGCATCGGGCCCCAGGCCTCTGGAGGGAGCAGGCCGCTTCGTGTCGGTGCGCGGACCCGGGGCTGAGGCCTGATGCCTCCGGCCTGAGGCCTAGACCTTGAGGAGCGCCCGCGCCTCCGCCATGCCGGCGGCGGGACGGCCGAATTCGCTCGCCGTGACGCGGGCGAGCGCGACCAGCTGGCGCCAGCGGAAGCCCGGGCGGGCCGCGGCGAACTCCTCGCTCACCGTGCGGTAGAACTTCTCCGCGTGCAGCGCGCCCTCCTCGCTCACCGCGTAGCGGAGCAGGAGGTCGAAGACGGGGCGCGGCGGGTGGCCGAGCTCGCCGTACTTGTGGACCAGGGCGCAGGCGCGCGCCTGCAGGTTCTCGCGGATCGCCGCCTCGGTCTCGCGCAGCAGGTCCGCGGGCGCGGTGGTCTTGATCCGCTCCACGTGGTCCGGCAGCGGGAGGGGCTGCCAGGTCGCGAAACTGCCGCCGCGATCGGTCCGGTCGTGGGCCGCCTGGTAGGCGCCCAGGATCAGGCAGGCGAAGCGGTTGCGGTCGTCGGCCGCGCGGGCCATGTTCCGCCAGGCGTTCGCCGAGTCGCAGGCATGGACGCCGATCGAGTCCCCGTGGACGCTGCCCATGGGCTTCCCGGGGGATTCGGCGCTCGCCGTCCGGCCCGCGTCGCGGAGGATCAGCTGGTTCGTCGCCAGCGAGACCGCCTCGCCCACGGCATCGGGCAGGATCCCCTCGGCCAGCGCGGCCGCCGCGGCGCCCGCCGCCTGGTCCCCCGTGGAGGAGAAGATCGTCTTCGCCATCTGCTCGACCCAGGCGTCATCCACGGCGCGGTCGCCGGGCTTGAGGCCCGCGAGCTTGTGCTCGTCGAACACCTTGGGCAGGAGCGTGCGCGGCCGGTCCCACTTCTCGTTCCTCGAGTAGGCTTCGGATTTCAGGCAGTAGCGGAGCGACTGCCGCAGGAGCGTGTGGGCGTGCTCCTTCCCGACGACGTCGAGCAGGTCCCAGGCCCGGTAGGGCAGGGCCGTGCGGTGGATCTCCGCGTTGTCCTGGACCTCATAGAGGAGCGCGTTGAAGGCGCGGGAGGCGGAGTCTTCGGCCAATGCCGCGAACATCCGCTCGGCGCCCTCCGTGTCCTTGCGTCGCACGGCGTCTCGCAGGGCCTCGCCCGCGTTCCCCGAGGCGGGACGGTCGCCGGGCTCAACCTTTTTCAGGACCTCTTTCGGACGGCCGCCGAAGGCCTGGATTCGGGAGGTGTTCCGATAAAGCACCTTGAAGACCGGGAGCGGCTGGAGCTCCGCCGGGAGTTCGCCCGACATCCGGAAGGCGGGGGAGAGGGCCATCATCGTGTGGAAGCCGATGTAGTCCTCGCCGCCGAAGGTGCGCGCGTTGGCCAGCGCGGCGGCCGCAACCATCTGCTTGAGGTCGGTGCCGGCCTGGAGGGTCGTCACGAGCGCGCCGAGGATCTTGTCCGCCGGGGTCTCCTGCATCAGGGCGACCAGCGGCTCGAGCGTCCCGAACGTGAGCGCCTCCGGGCCGTCCGCGGCCGCGGAGGAAGCGAGGCCCATCTCGGACGCGGTGCCGAAACCGACGGCGGCGGCCAGCGCGCCCCGGCCTACGTTCGCGAGGAACTGGCGGCGGTTCTGGATCATCTTCATGGCCATGGCGCTCCTCCCCTGGGTTGGACTCTCTCTTCTTCTTAGCCTGTCGGGGGAGCGGCGGGTGGAAAAATATGGAACGCGGATGCTATTTTGTCTCGTCAAGGGGCGGGGCGGCCTCCCGGACGCGGCGCTGGGTCTCGTCGAAGCGGCGGGCGCCCTCGAGCATGAGGTGGGCCGTGGGGGTGCGGATCTCGTCGTCGGCGGCGACGGCGCAGGGGCGGAAGTCGAACTTTCCGCTGGTGCGGCAGAGGAGGTCGTAGATCAGCTCGGCGTTTTTCGGCGACTCCTTCTTGTCGATGGCTGCCTTGAAGACGCGCCCTTCGCACATGTGGATCCGGGCCTTGTCCTGGGTGTCCTCGAGGAAGACGACGAGCACGCCGGTCTTCTGCTCCATGTCCATCAGGCTCAGGAGCGAGGGGAGGCCGATCTGGTCGAGGTTGCCCCGGAGCCCCGTCATCATCACCGACCAGTCCCCCGACGGCTGCTGGACGGGGCGGACCTGGTTCCTGAGCTTGTCGCGGGTCTTGATGGCGAGCGTCACCCGGAGGTCGAGTTCCTCGATATCGATGGGCTTGGGGAGGAAGTCGTCGGCGCTGATGCCGAACCCGAGCAGGCGGCCCTCCACGGCGGTCTTGGGCGCCAGGATGATGGCGGGGACGAGCGCGTACTCGGGCTTGGTGCGGAGCGTGCGGAGGACCATGAGGCCGTCCAGCATGGGGAGGATGATCTCCAGGATCATGATGTCGGGCGCGTTCCGCGTGGCCCAGTCCATGGCCTCGGCGCCGTCGGCGAAGGGGATGATTTCGTGGCCGCGGCCCTCGAAGGCCTTCCGGACGGACTCGGCCGTGGCGGGGTCGGGGTCCATGACCACGATCTTGAGGGGGCCGGCCATCACGGGAGAGGTTAGCCGAAGGCCGGAACGGTTGTCAACTGCCTGGAATCGGGCCGCGCAGGCGCCCCGGAATCTCCTTGACTTGAGCGCTACGGTCCTGTAGGATTCCCGCCCTTGGGATACGCATCGGTAGGAATTTCTGAACCGCCCTCCCGGGCGGTCGGACCCCCGGAGACCCCATGAGCCCCTCGGACGGCCTGACAAGCGTCAAGCGCGAGCTGAAGGAGCTCACCGTCCTCTTCGAGATCAGCCGGATTCTCGACCGCAGCCTCGACCTCCGGGACGTGGTGCGCCCGGTGCTCGCGGAGCTGGCGGGCCACATGGAGATGGTTCGCGGGACCCTGGCGCTCGTGAACCGGCAGACGGGGGAGATCTCCATCGACGCGGCCCACGGGCTCTCCGAGAGCCAGAAGGAGAAGGGGCGTTACCGGCTGGGCGAGGGCGTCACCGGCAAGGTGATCCAGTCGGGCAAGGCGGCGGTGGTGCCCCGCGTGTCGGAGGAGCCGCTCTTCCTCAACAAGACCGGCGCGCGGAGCGGCCTGCGCAAGAAGGACGTGGGGTTCATCTGCGTGCCCATCAAGATCGGCTCGGAGGTGATCGGGGCCCTCTCCGCGGACCGCGTCCTTCCGAAGGAGGTGGCGCTGCAGGAGGACCTGCGGGTCCTCTCGATCATCGCCTCGATGATCGCGCAGGCGGTGAGGCTGCGGCAGTCGGCCCAGGAGGAGCGCCAGAAGCTGCTCGAGGAGAACCAGCGGCTCCAGGACGAGCTCAAGGAGAAGTTCCGGCCGTCCAACATCATCGGCAACTCCAAGCAGATGCAGGACGTGTACGACCAGATCGCCCAGGTGTCGCGCAGCCAGACCACCGCCCTCATCCGCGGCGAGAGCGGCACGGGCAAGGAGCTCGTGGCCCACGCGGTCCACTACAACAGCCTGCGCCCGGGGAAGCCCTTCGTCCGGGTGAACTGCGCGGCGCTCCCCGAGACGCTGGTGGAGAGCGAGCTCTTCGGGCACGAGAAGGGGGCCTTCACGGGCGCGCTCGCCACCCGCCAGGGGCGCTTCGAGGCGGCCCACGGCGGCACGATCTTCCTCGACGAGGTGGGCGATTTCTCGCCCGCCACCCAGGTGAAGCTCCTCCGCGTCCTCCAGGAGCGCGAGTTCGAGCGCGTGGGCGGCAATGTCCCCATCAAGACCGACGTCCGGGTCATCGCCGCCACCAACCGGAACCTCGAGGAGATGATCGCCGAGGGCAAGTTCCGCCAGGACCTCTACTACCGCCTGAACGTCTTCTCCATCCACCTGCCCGCCCTTCGCGAGCGGAAGGCGGACATCCTCCTCCTCGCCGATTTCTTCGTGGGAAAGTACGCGAAGCAGAACCACAAGAGCGTCCGGCGCATCTCCACGCCGGCCATCGACATGCTCATGAGCTACCACTGGCCCGGCAACATCCGCGAACTCGAGAACTGCATCGAGCGGGCGGTGCTCGTGAGCACGGACGAGGTCCTCCACGGGTACCACCTCCCGCCCACCCTCCAGACCGCGGAGGCCAGCGGCACCGTGGCCGTGGGGCCCCTCCAGGCGGCCCTGGACAACGTGGAGCGCGAGATGCTCATCGAGAGCCTCAAGAACGCGCGGGGCAACATGGCCAAGGCCTCGCGGAGCCTGGGGATGACGGAGCGCCTCATGGGCCTCCGCGTGAAGAAGCACGGCATCGACGCCCGCCGCTTCAGGGGCTGAGCCGCACGGCGCGGTAGGGTCCCCCCCGCCTTCCTACGGGCCGGTAGCTCCCGGCCTCATTCCCGCGACCCCTTGCATGGCACGCGGGTTGCGATCCCCTTGAACAACCCGGACCGCGGCATCCCGTTCTGGGATGCTCCAGGGGCCTTCGGGCCCCGGCCGGCCCTGGGTTTGTGGGATTCATCATTGAGCCATTGACGATTGAATCCCTGTGCGTCCCCCCGGCCGCCCCCCGCCGGGGGAGGAGGGGGGGAGCGAGCCATGAGTCAATGGGAAGATCGTCAATCGGCCAATCCCCCGCCCCGTCCCCCAACTCCCGTTAACGTTTCAGCGCCGCGATTTCGTCAACACGGGACTTCCGAGCCGTATGCTTCTTCGCTCATTCCCACGGCTCGGTCGCCTGCACCCCTCTGTCCTCCCCGTCACGCGATGGCACGGCACTTGCTCTTCCGGGGACGGCATGGGGTATGTACGGACATCTTGATCGGGGCTGCCATGAGTGAGACGCAGGAATCCGAGCGGCCGCTGGGACCGCTGACCCCGCGGCAGCAGGAACTCATGAAGATCATCCAGAACCTTCCGGCCGAGCACCGCCACACGCTCAAAGTCATCTGCCGGGGCGCGGAGCCCTGGGAGATCGAGGAAGTCATCGAGCACCGGAGGATCGGCGAGGTGAAGCCGCCCAAAGCGTAGGGTGCGGCCGGGGGCGGGGCGCGGAGGTCCCGCGGTGCGCGGCACGGAGCGAACGTGAACTCAAGCCGGCACCCCCGAGGCGGGGGTGTCGGCATCTTTTTTTTCTCGAGGCAGGGGCCGGATGATCAAGCCGAACCGGAAGAAGCTGGTCGTGGTCGGCAACGGCATGGCCGGCGCGCGCGTGGTCGAGGAGATCTTCAAGCGCGCGCCCGGGCTCTTCGACGTCACCATGTTCGGCGCCGAGCCCTACGGGAACTACAACCGCATCCTGCTCTCGAACGTCCTCAACCGCACCCAGGAGCCCACCGAGATCTTCATCAACCCCCTGGCCTGGTACCGCGACAACGGCGTCACCCTCCACGCCGGGGTGAAGGCCGTGCGGATCGACCGCGAGCGCCGCGTCGTGGTGGGCCGGCCGCTCAAGCGCGACGCCGTGCCCTATGCCGCCACGGACGCCGGCCAGGAGGAGAAGACCGTCGAGGAGCCCTACGACCACGTCATCATCGCCACGGGTTCGCGCCCCTTCGTGCCGCCCATGGAGGGCTTCGGCGGACCCGGGACCTTCCTCTTCCGCACGATCGACGACTGCGAGCGGATCGCCGACTTCGCGAAGTCCTGCAGGAAGGCCGCCGTCATCGGCGGCGGGCTCCTGGGGCTCGAGGCCGCGCGCGGGCTCCTCACGCACGGGGTCGAGGTCACCGTCCTGGAGGCCGCCCCTCAGCTCATGATCGCCCAGCTGGACCCCGAGTCCGGCCAGATGCTCAAGGGCACCATGGAGGGCATGGGCGTCAAGGTCTTCTGCGAGAAGATCACCACGCACATCGTCCGCGAGGAAGGCCGGATCACCCACCTCCTCATGAAGGACGGCTCGCGCATCGACACCGACATGGTCGTGGTGAGCGCCGGCATCCGGCCCATCACCGAGATCGCCGCCGCCAGCGCGCTCACGGTGAACAAGGCCATCGTCGTGGACGACCAGATGCGGACCAGCGACCCCTCCGTCTTCGCCCTGGGCGAGTGCGTGGAGCACCGCGGGAAGATCTACGGCCTCGTGGACCCCATCTGGGAGCAGGCCGGGGTGCTCGCCGACGTGGTCACGGGGAAGAATCCGCAGGCCGCGTACCTGGGCTCCAAGCTGGGGACGAAGCTCAAGGTCATGGGCGTGGAACTCGCCTCCATGGGAGAAACGAAGCCCGCCTCGCCCGACGACGAGATCGTCGTCTACCGCGAGCCGCGCAAGGGCGTCTACAAGAAGCTCATCATCCGGAACGAGACCCTGGCCGGCGCGATCCTCCTGGGGGAGATCGAGACCGCCGGCACGCTGCTGCAGATCTTCCTGGGCGGTACGAAAGTCCCGGAGCGCCGGGCCGACCTGCTCTTCGGCTCGCCGAGCGGCGTGTCGCTCCTCAAGGTCTCCGACCTGCCGGACAACGCGCAGATCTGCAACTGCAACGGCGTGAGCAAGAAGCAGGTCGTGGAGTCCATCCAGGCCGGCTGCACGAGCGTCGCCAAGGTGGGGGCCTGCACGAAGGCGGGCACGGGCTGCCAGTCCTGCAAGGGCCTGGTGGCGCAGCTCATCGAGTCGTACGCGGGCGGCGTGGCGTCCGACCCGAGCGAGCACTGGTACGTCCCCGGCGTGGCGCTCGAGAAGTCGCAGCTCGTCGCGGAACTGCGGAACCGCGGGATCAAGTCCGTGAGCGAGGTCTTCCGGCAGCTGGCCGACGGGAAGGAGCACGCGGGAAGCAAGATCGGCCTGGCGTCGCTCCTCAAGGCGCTCTGGCCCGACGAGTACGAGGACGAGCGCGACGCGCGGTTCATCAACGACCGCGTGCACGCGAACATCCAGAAGGACGGGACCTTCTCCGTGGTGCCGCGCATCTACGGCGGCGTCACCTCGCCGGCGGAGCTGCGCCGCATTGCCGAGGTGGCGGAGAAGTACAACGTGCCGATGGTCAAGATCACGGGCGGCCAGCGCCTGGACCTCCTGGGGGTGAAGAAGGAGGACCTGCCCGGCATCTGGAAGGACCTGGGCATCCCGAGCGGCCACGCCTATACCAAGGCCTTCCGGACCTGCAAGAGCTGCGTGGGGACCGACTTCTGCCGCTACGGCGTGGGCGACTCCATCGCGCTGGCGCAGAAGATCGAACGGCGGTTCCAGGGGGTCGAGTCGCCGCACAAGATGAAGCTCGCCACGGCCGGCTGCCCCCGCAACTGCTCCGAGGCCTACGTGAAGGACTTGGGGGCCGTGGCCATCGAGGGCGGGAAGTGGGAGATCTACCTGGGCGGCGCCGCGGGCGGCTCCGTCCGCAAGGGCGACCTCCTCGTGACCGTGGACACCCACGACGAGGTCCTGAAGTACATGGGCCGCTTCATGCAGTACTACCGCGAGCACGGCAAGTACCTCGAGCGGAGCTACCACTTCCTCGAGCGCATCGGCATCGAGACGCTGAAGAAGATCCTCGTGGAGGACAGCCTGGGGATCTGCGCCCGCCTGGACGCCGACATCCAGAAGGCGGTGGACGCCTACAAGGACCCCTGGAAGGAGGCCGAGCTTCCCAAGTACCCGCGGCAGTTCAGCGGGCCGGAACTCGCGAACGTCCTGGAGGTCGCGGAGAACAATGGCTGACGTGAAGGCGGCCGGCACGGTCACCCTGGGGAGCGTCGAGAAGGTCCCGCTCGGCCAGGGCTTCTGCTTCCTCGTGGCGGGGGAGGAGATCGCCGTCTTCCGGCAGCGCGACGGCGCGGTCTTCGCCACGCAGAACCGCTGCCCTCACAGGCAGGGGCCGCTCTCCGAAGGCGTCCTCGGCGCCGGCAAGGTCATCTGCCCCCTGCACGCGCACGTCTTCGACTGCCGCAGCGGCGCGGGGCCGAAGCCGGAGGAGTGCCTCAAGGTCTATCCGGTGAGCGTCGTCGACGGCCAGATCATCCTCGGTCTGGGGACCGGCCCCCGATGCTGAGCATGCTGTGGAGCCTGGACCGGAAGGGGGTGCTCGCGGGCTTCGCCGTCGTGGCCCTCCTGGGCGCGGGCATCGTGCTGGGCTCGCGCAACCTGCGCGACTTCGACCCGATCCTGCTCACGTACACTTTCGGCGTCCTCTTCTCCGCCTTCGCCGTCGCCTACCGGTATGCCGTGTGGCTGCAGCGGCCGCCCACGAAGCTCTACCTGCGCCGGGGCCTGCAGATCCTGGTCCGCGGCGCGGTCCTCGGCAAGCTGTTCTTCATGCTCGGCGCCGCCTACAAGAACCTCGTGGCCCACCGCTTCATCCGGAAGCGCGGCCAGATGCGCTGGGTCGTCCACTTCCTGATCGCGTGGGGGACCCTGCTCGCCGGCGCCGTCACCTTCCCCCTGGTCTTCGGCTGGCTCCATTTCGACACGCGGGCCGACGACCCCCAGGTCTACCAGGTGATCTTCTCCGGCCTGGTGATCGGGGAGTTCCACACGAGATCGCTCTGGCGCTTCGTGATGTTCAACCTGCTCAACCTCTCGGCGATCATGGTGACGACGGGCGTGCTCATGGCCCTCCACCGCCGCCTCCGCGACCCGGGCTCGATGTCCCGCCAGCAGTTCGGGAACGACATCGTGCCGCTCCTCCTCCTCCTGGCCATCTCGGTGACCGGCCTCATGCTCACGTTCAGCATGCACGCCCTGCACGGGGCGGGCTACTCCATCCTCTCCCTCGTCCACGCCGTGACCGTGAGCGCGACGCTGCTCTACGTCCCCTTCGGGAAGCTCTTCCACATCTTCCAGCGCCCCGCGCACCTGGGCGTGATCCTGTACCGCCGCGAGAACGAGGCGGCGCCCCCCGCGGTCTGCCGCAGCTGCGGCGAGGGGTTCGCCGGGGCGATGCACGTGGCGGACCTCAAGCAGGTGATGGGCGAGACGGGGTTCCAGTGGGGGGCGCACCTGGACTGCTGCCCGCGCTGCCGGCGGCGGGCGCTCAGCCTCGCGCAGGGAAGGGCGATGCTCCGTGGCTAGCCTGCCCCTCCCGGTCGAGGAGCTGGCCGACCTTTACGGCCCGCACGTGAACAGCGTGCCGCCCGGCGGCTGGGGCGACACCGGTCCCGTCGACCGCACCGTCAAGACCCACTGCTGCTTCTGCGGCGTGCAGTGCGGCATCCAGCTCAAGGTGAAGAACGAGGCGGTCGTCGGCTTCGAGCCCTGGGAGGAGTTCCCGGTCAACCGCGGGATGCTCTGCCCCAAGGGCGTGAAGCGCTACCTGCAGGGCAGCCACCCGGACCGCCTCCTCTCGCCCCTGATCCGGACCGAGGGGGGCTTCAGGCCGGCGGACTGGACCGAGTCGATCGACCTCGTGGTCTCGAACATCAAGCGGATCCAGGAGAAGCACGGCCGCGACTCCTTCGCGCTCCTCTCGGGCGCCTCGCTCACGAACGAGAAGGCCTACCTGATGGGGAAGCTCGCGCGGGTGGCGCTCAAGACGCGGCACATCGACTACAACGGCCGGCTCTGCATGGTCTCCGCCGGCGCGGCCAACCGCAAGGCCTTCGGGATCGACCGCGCGGCGAACCCCTGGAGCGACATCCCGCTCGCCAAGTGCCTCATCATCGCCGGGGCCAACATCGGCGAGTGTTTCCCGATCCTCACCGACTACGTCTGGCGCGCGCGCGACGCCGGGGCCAAGATCATCGTGATCGACCCCCGCGTGACGCCCATCGGGCGCACGGCCGACCTCCTCCTCCCGGTGCG